>JBKPKF010000183.1:0-9639 GCA_046730995.1 Pseudomonadota bacterium | reverse complement strand
GTGTCGGCACGCTGATTTCGATGCTGCTCGCCGGGCGGCTGGTCGGAAGGTTCGACTCGCGCGTGCTGGTCGGCATCGGCGTCTTTCTGATGGGAACGTCGCTTTACATGATGACGGGCTTCGCAATCGACCAGCCGTCGCAGCCGGTGATCGTCAGCGGTGTCGTCCAGGGGCTCGGCCTCGGATTGATTTTCGTACCCCTGCAGACCCTTGCGTTCGAGACGCTGGCGCCGCGGATGCGGACGACCGCCGCGGCCCTGCTCAACCTGTCGCGCAACATCGGCGGGTCGATCGGCATTTCGGTGGTTGGGGCCCAGCTGGTGCGGATGACGCAGGTCGCGCATGCCGACCTTGCGCAACACATCACGCAGCAGACGATCCCGACCGCCAATTCAGCCCTCATCGAGACCGCCATCCCGACCGCGGGGCCGCTGGCGCTCGCTTACATCAACGGCGAGATCACCCGGCAGGCTTTGTTCATCGCTTACCTCGACGACTTCAAGCTTATGATGCTCGTCACCTTCGCCGTGCTTCCTCTGCTTCTCCTGATGCGCCGCGGCAGGCAGGTCGGCCCGGGCGCTCCGCAAGCGGCGATGGATTGAGCGCGATCCTCGCAGTCCGGGTGATGCCGCGCTCGTCCAGGCCGGGGTTGGGCGGATGGCGGGCCGGCGCCGACGGCCGCGAGGAGCTCGAGATCCGGGTCGCCGAACCGCCGGCTGACGGAGCAGCCAACGTCGCCGTCGTAAGGTTGCTCGCCAAGGCGCTCGGGATCAGCCGTTCCGAACTGTCGATCATTTCCGGCTCGACCGGTCGTCACAAGCGCATCGCCATCCCATTTGGTTTGGAAGAAGCGCGCCGGCGGCTCGGCGGCTGAAAAGGGAGAAGACCATGCATCAGATCGGCAAGCGGCGTCTCGGGCGCGACGGACCCGAGGTTTCGGCCATCGGCCTCGGCTGCATGGGGATGAGCGAGTTCTATGGCGCCGGGAACGAAGACGAGTCGATCGCCACGATCCAGCATGCGATCGATCGCGGCGTGACCTTCCTCGACACCGCCGATATGTACGGCGTCGGGCGGAACGAGGAGTTGGTCGGCCGAGCGATCCGCGACCGCCGCGACGAGGTCTTCCTTGCCACCAAGTTCGGCAATGTCCGGGGGACCGAGGGCGAATTCCTCGGAGTCCAAGGCGATCCAGCCTATGTCCGCGCGGCGTGCGAGGCGAGTCTCAGGCGGCTCGGCGTCCAAGTGATCGATCTTTACTACCAGCATCGCGTCGATCCCAATGTGCCGATCGAGGATACGGTGGGCGCGATGGTTCGACTCAAGGACGAGGGGAAGATCCGGTTCCTCGGACTCAGCGAGGCCGCGCCGGCAACTATCCGCCGGGCGCACGCCACACATCCCATTACCGCGGTCCAGACCGAGCTGTCGCTGTGGAGCCGCGACGCCGAGGCGGAGGTTGTCCCGGCCGTGCGCGAGCTCGGCATCGGTTACGTCGCTTATTCGCCCCTGGGCCGCGGGTTTCTGACCGGCCAGATCACCTCGCCCGAGGATTTCCCAGAGGACGATTTCCGTCGCTTCCACCCGCGCTTCACCGGCGAGAATTTCGAGAAGAACATCCAGCTCGTGCGCGAGGTCGAGGCGCTGGCGAGGGACAAGGGCTGCACGACCGCGCAGCTCGCCCTCGCCTGGGTGCTCGCGCAGGGCGAGGACATCGTGCCCATCCCGGGTACGAAGCATGTCCGCTACCTCGACGAGAATATCGGCGCGCTCGACGTGACGCTCGGCAAGGACGAGCTCGATCGGCTCGATGCAATCCTTCCGCCTGGAGCGGCGGCCGGCGAGCGCTATCACGAGCGGGGAATGGCGACGGTCAACCTCTAAGGCCGATCGTCGATCAGGCTCATGCAGGTGACTCCGGCTTCGGCCTTTTGAAGCTCGGAGACGTCGACCTCTGTCACCTGGAATCCGCGGTCCCGAAGGGCGCCCGCCGTTCGTGGATTGCCTGCCGGCAGGATCAGCCGCTCGCCGACACGAAGGCAGTTTGCCGCGGCAAGCTCGCTTTCGTCGACCGTCAGGGGCTCGACGTGGGCGAATTGCAGCGGGTCGACCGCCCGCTCGCTGTACAGAAGCACCGGCACGCCGTGCATGTCCGCACCCGCGAAGGTCGATCCTGTTTTCAAATGTAGGCAGTTGCGCAGCTCGGCCTGAACGACCTCAAAGCCGAGCGGCGCGCTCACTTCGCGCAAGGCCTCGATCCCTTCGGCATCGGTTCGGGTCGAGCGGCCGACGTAAAGCCTGTGGCCGATCCGCAGCACGTCGCCACCGTCGACAAAGCCGCGCTCGAGGCGATGAAGCTCGAAATGGTCCGACAGGCCGGCGGCCGTGGATTGGACCTCGCCGGCGCGCGACGCGACACCGGGGCGGAGGATCACGGCATGGCCGTCGAGCAGAAGCGCTGTGTCTTCGACAAAAACCGCGTCGGGATGATCGTCCAGCTCGGGCAAGCGCACGACCTCGAAGCCCGCATCGCGCAACGCCTGCTCGTAAGCCGAGTGCTGGGCGCCCGCCCGTTCGGCATCGATCGCAACCCGCTGCAAATGGGTGAGCTCGCACTCGGCGAGCCCTGGACTCACGGCGCGAGTGAAGGCACGCGGCATCAGCGCTGCTCGCGGTGAACGATGACTCCGCCTTTCATGACGAGGAGGACATTGCGGACGGCGGAAATGTCTTTCTCCGGATCTCCATCGACCACCGCCAGGTCGGCGAGTAGGCCGGGCTTGATCTGACCACGGTCGGTCAGCCGGAAGATGTGCGCATTGCCCGAAGTCGCCGAAATCAGCACCTGCGGAGCGGGCATTCCGGCGCGCCGCATCGCATCCATCTCGAGCCAGTTCTGGCCGTGCGTGTAGACGCCGACGTCGCCGCCCATGCAGATCGGTACCCCGGCCTTCATTGCCAGCTGGAAGGCGCGGCGGTTCTCCTGAACGCTCTCCGGCGCGGGCTCGCGGCCGTCCCAGTGCTGGAAGTAGCGCGCATAAGCTTCCGATGCCGCGATCGTCGGGCATAATGCCACGCCGCGGTCGTGCATGAGTTTGAAGACCTCGGCTGTGCCGTTGTAGCCATGCTCGATCGTGTCGGCGCCAGCGAGGATCGCTCGCCGCATGCCCTCGGCGGTGGTCGCGTGAACAGCGACCAAGCGCCCCGCGTCATGCGCCGCGGCGACCCCGGCGTTGAGCTCGGCCTGCGACAGGGTGGGTCGGCTGGGCTCGCCCTTGCCCCAATGATAATCGGCGTAGAATTTGACGATGTCGGCGCCGCCGGCGACCTGGTCGCGGACCGCCCGGACGATTTCGTCGGGACCCGCGACTTCCTGCGCGCCCTGCGGGACCGGAACCCCCGGCTCGAACCCCTTGGGCCCGTAGGCGCCGCGGGCGACGATCGCTTTCGTCGAAACGAGCAGGCGAGGGCCGGGAACGATGCCCTGGTCGATCGCTTGCTTGAGGCCGACGTCGGCGAAGCCGGCGCCTTCGGTTCCGAGGTCGCGTTCGGTGGTGAAGCCCGCCTCAAGCGTCCGCTCGGCCTGAACGACGGCGCGCGCGGTGCGCAGCGCCAGCGGCTCGTGGAGCACCTGATCGTCCCACAAGGTCTCGTTGTAGGGATGGAGGAAGAGGTGCGAGTGGCCTTCGATCAGGCCGGGCATCAAGGTCGCGCCGCGAAGGTCGATGACTTGCGCGCCGGCCGGTGCGGCGAGGTTTGGACCGGCGGCCGCGATGCGATCGCCTTCGACCAGCACGGACCAACCCTCGTGCGGCGCCGGATTGACGCCGTCGAACACGCGAGCCGGACGCAGGAGAATGGGCTGCGCGACCGCCGGCGTGGCGAAGAACAGGGCGAGCAAGAGCAGGATCAGGCGGCGCATCGAATATCCCCCTCGATGCTGCAGCCTAGGTCGAAGCTGCGGGGCCGCCAAGCCGCCAACTGAGCAGGGGCAGCCGCTTGTTGTTTGGCGCGCGGCCTATCGTCCTCTTTCCATCCGTGACTGCCCCGGGAACGCAGCCGCCATGGCATCGTTGTCAGGGCAAAACTCGGCAAGAGGAGAGGCGAATGAAACGGATTGCGCTTATTATCGTGGCTACGGTCGCCGTCTCGGCTTGCGCAACGACACCCAAGACCCAAACCTGCCCCGACGGATCGGTGATCGCGATGACCGAGCCCTGTCCGCCACCGCCGCCGCCTCCACCGCCGCCGCCACCTCCACCGCCGCCGATGATTAACTGTCCGGACGGATCGATGGTCGCCGCGGGTGCGACCTGTCCTTTACCGCCGCCGCCGCCTCCACCCCCAGTGCGCCGTTCGGGCGAACGCGGCTAATGTCCAAGGCCGGCGCCAGAGCGCCGGCCGCCAACTTGGGCGTTGCAGAACGTCAAGCCATGTCCGCTTTCCACCCATTGCCGACAAGTGCCGCGCAGCGCCGGCGGACTTGCCGGCACGCTGTTCCTGGATCAGATGACATCGATGAATTTCGACGATCAGATCCGCCGCTACTTCGGCACTTCGAATCTGGCATCAGTCCCACCGCAAGGCCTCGATGCCGGAATCGAGCATATGAAGGTCGACCTTGGCCTAACCAAAGACCGTGGTGAGCGGTTCGCCCTTTGGGCACTGCTGCATACGCTGGGATCGGCCCCTGACCTGGATGTCGCATTTGAGAGCGAGGAAGATCGCGAGGCAGCGCGGAATTTCATGGAGCTGATTGCAGGATCGAGCGGCGCGTAGCGTGGCAGTCGCTCGCGGGGCTCGGTTTCAAAGGCGGCTGGGATGGTCCCAACCGTCCATTGCTTCCTGATATCGCGAGCGAGACGGAGCGCTCACGCTGAATTTGCCGCGCTGCCTGCCTCCTCGGCGGCCGACTAACTCCAAGAGGCGCAGCGAATGCGAATTGCGGTTATCTCCGACATTCACGGCAACCTGCTGGCACTCGAGGCGGTGTTGGCGGACATCGCGCGTATGGGCGCCGACGTCACCGTGAATCTCGGCGACATTCTGTCCGGGCCGCTCGAACCGGCGCTTACTGCAGATCGGCTGATGGAGCTCGACCTGCCGACGATCGCCGGCAATCACGAGCGCCAGGTTCTCACCTTTGGCGACGACCGGATCAACCCGACGGATGCCTTCACGAAGAATGCATTGAATGATCAGCAGCTGGATTGGCTGCGTTCGCTCCCAGCGACGTTCAGCCTCAGTGACGAAGTTTTCCTTTGCCATGGCGCGCTCGCTAACGACCTGAGTTGTTTCATCGAGGACGTCACGCCTGAAGGTTTGCGCCGCTCCGATGTGAAATCCGTCGCGATGAAGGCGGGGGACATCGAGGCCGAACTAATCCTGTGCGGCCATACGCATGTGCCCGGAATCGTCTCGCTGCCAGACGGGCGCACGGTCGCAAATCCCGGCAGTGTCGGGCTGCAAGCTTATCGCGACAACGTTCCGTTCCCACTGCTCGTCGAGAACGGATCGCCGCACGCCCGGTATATGCTGGCGGAAAAGCAGAAAGTTCGATGGTCGTTCCGGCAGATGTTCGTCGAATATAATTGGGATTCCGCGGCGGCTCAGGCGCTCAAGAATGGGGCCCAGGATTGGGCGGTTGCGCTCGCGACTGGAAGGATGACGTCCTGATAGAAGGCGGCATGGCCCAACCGCGCCCTTCTCGCCGTGCGCCTCACCTCCCTGAAAGGGAGGGGGATTAGACGCTGGCGGTACGACTAACGAAAAGGGCGGCCGGGATGATCCCAACCGCCCTTGGTTGATCGCTGGAGGTTCGCTTAGCGCTTCGAGAACTGGAAGCTTCGGCGGGCTTTGGCGCGGCCGTATTTTTTACGCTCGACGGCGCGGCTGTCGCGGGTCAGGAACCCGGCTTGCTTGACCACCGCGCGAAGCGCCGGCTCGTAGCGGGTCAGCGCCTGGGAAATGCCGTGCTTGACCGCGCCGGCCTGCCCCGAAAGGCCGCCGCCGACGACGGTCGCGACCACGTCATACTGGCCGCGCCGGTCGGCGATGTCGAACGGCTGGTTGATCACCAGGCGAAGCGTCGGGCGCGCGAAATAAACCTCCTGCTCGCGGCCGTTGACCTCGATCCGGCCCGAACCCGGCTTCAGCCAGACGCGAGCGACGGCGTCCTTGCGGCGCCCGGTCGCATAAGCGCGGCCGTATTTGTCGAGCTGCTGCTCGCGCAGCGGAGCAGGCTCGGCTGGCGGCGGAGCCGGCGGCGCGGCTTCTTCAGCTTCGGCGGCGGGGGCTTCGGCCTCGGCTTCTACCGGAGGCGCGGCGGGCGCCTCCTGGGTCAGCTCGGCGAGATCGGAAAGCGACTTCTTGTCGGATTTCTTGTCGGACTTCTTCTCGGCCATCTTATGCGCCCACCTTGTTCTTGCGGTTCATCGACGCGACGTCGAGGGGTTGAGGGTTCTGGCCGCCGTGCGGATGCTCGGTGCCAGTGTAGACGTGCAGGGCACGCATCTGGTCGCGGCCCAGCGGCCCGCGCGGAATCATCCGCTCAACCGCCTTTTCGAGGATCCGCTCGGGGAACTTGCCTTCGAGGATCTTGCCGGCGGTGACCTCTTTGAGCCCCCCTGGGTAGCCCGTGTGCTTGTAGTAGACCTTCTGCTCCAGCTTGCGGCCGGTGAAGCGGATCTTCTCGGCATTGACGACGACGACCTGGTCGCCGCAGTCGACATGCGGAGTGTAGCTCGGCTTGTGCTTGCCGCGCAGGATGTTGGCGATGATCGTCGCGACGCGGCCGACGATGAGGCCGTCGGCGTCGATCAGGTGCCATTTCTTCTCGACCTCGGCCGGCTTTGCCGACTTAGTCGTCTTCATCAGCGCCTTCATGGCGTAAAGTCCTTCTGAAACAGAAATGCGCAGCCGTTGAGGGCCGCGCTCGTGCGCCGCTATTTGCGGGCGGGGGCCGAAAAGTCAAGCAAAAGCGGGCATTTCGAGACGGGTAAAATAATACCCATATTTATGCCTGGTGGTGGAGATAGAGCTCGTCGAAATCGCCGGTCTCGCGCAACCCATCCCAATCGACAACGGCCAGCGAACGCGCGCTAAGCTCGATCAGTCCGTCGCGGCGTAGCGATTGCAGCGTACGGTTCGTATGCACGGCGGTCAGTCCCGTCGCGTCGGCGAGCTGCTCCTGGGTGACCGGGAAATCGAACTTCTCGCCATTCATTGCGCCCGACTTCCTCAGCCTGAGCGCGAGCTCGCAGAGGAGGTGCGCGACACGGGCGCGGGAATCGCGCCGGCCGACGTTGACCACCCACTCGCGAAAGATCGACGCATCGATCAAGGTGTCGATCCACATCGCGACCCGGATCGAGGGCCGGTCGTCGGCGAGCTTGATGAGTGCGTCGCGCGGAATGATCGCCGCCTCCGAATGATTGAGGCTTTGGACGCTATGGTCCGCAACACCAAGCAAGCTGTTCTGGAGGTCGACGAACTCGCTCGGGATATGAAACGAAATGATCTGACGGCTGCCGTCCCGGAGCAGCTTCTGACGGAAGGCCATGCCCCGCAACAGGACGCAGCATTCGGTGACCTGCTGTCCCTCGCGCACCAGATAACCGTCCTTGCCGAAGCTTTTGCGCGTGAACGGCAGCGAATGGATGGCGTTCCGATCGTCCTCGGACAGATGCGTAAGCCCAGACCATCTGCCGGCAAGCGGGGCGAGCGGATGGACGTCGGTCACGAAGCAGCTTCCCCCAATCGGTGCGTTACAAATCGCGTGCGTAACTTTGGGCGGAGTCGCCGTCTTTAATCGAAATCAGGTTGCGGTCCGCCGGCGGCGGGGGGAGGGGCGATCATGGAGCACATCCTCTCCCGGAACGTGGAGGTAGGCGCGGTTGAAGTCGCCGGCGTCCTGCAACGCGCGCCAATTGGAGAATTGGATTTGGCGGCGCTTACGGCTGATCAGGCCATCCGCCTCGAGAACCTTCAGCACGCGATTCACGTGCACCGAGGTGAGGCCGGTCGCGTCGGCGAGTTGCTCCTGGGTCATGGGCAGCTCGAAGCCCTGATTCATAGCAAGGCCTCGGGTTTCGAGCCGGACCGCGAATTCGCACAGGATATGGGCGATCCGTTCGCGCGCGTCGCGCCGCCCGACGTTCACCACCCATTCTCGCATGATCGAGGATTCGACCAAGGTCAGCTGGATGATCGCGCGCGCGACCGCGGGGCGAGCGAGCACCAGTTGCTGCAACGGCTCCCTGGACAAGTCTGCGACCGTACCGATTGTCAGCATCTGCACACTATGGTCGGAGACATCGAGAAATATGTTCTGGAGATCGACCGCGTCGCCTGGGATGCACACCGCCAAGATCTGTCGCGCCCCGTTTCCGGTCGTCTTCTGGCGGTAGGCGTAGCCATGCATCAGAACGGCGCAATGCGAGGGGAGCGATCCCTCTCGAATGAGATAGCTTCCGGCATCCAGCCTGCGCACTCGGAAGGGCAGGCCGAGGATCGCGGCTTGATCCTCCTCCGCGAGGGGCGAATTGGCGGCGAGGTCGCGCAGGAAGGTCTCGAGCGGATGATTTAGGGGGTTCATTTTCGGCTCCCGGCACGACTAGGGCGGGAGCGCGCGTTATCTCTCAGCCACCGAGGCCCACGATAGTTGCCCAGTGGTACAACTACTAAAACATGGAACAGTCATATGTTCCATGTCATGGATCAACTTCACGAAACAAAACATGAATTAAAATCAAGGCATTCCGGCAAGCCGGCCGGGCCTAAGCGGCGACAGTCCCGGAAGCCGCATATCCTTCGCGCGACGCGATTGCCGAAGCCAATTCGTCATAGCGTTCGGCCATTTCGAGATGAATGTTGCGCGCCGTGTCGTTGGCGGCTTTGCTCGCCGCATCGCGCTCCGCTTCTGCGCGCCGGCGAAAATATACGCTATCACCTTCCATACGCACCCTCCCCAGGGCGACACGCTAACCCGGACCATATGGGCCTGATCAACCTTATCCATGGCGGATAATTAGATTCGCCTTCAATAACTTAGATCAGGTAACGGAGCCATCCGGACCGACTGCTTCATGCTTCCTGCCCCGCTTCCGGAACGGCGCACCTGACGGTTGCGCACAAGCCGGAGCAGCTTTACTCGGTCCTTCGTTCATCCTTTCACAGCCCCAAATCCGTCGGAGCTTTCCGTGCCGAGGCGAGTCAAAGACTTTATCGAAATCAGCGATTATACGTCGCTCGAGACGCTGATCCGCTATCTCGAGACGATCCGCGACAATCTTCCAAAGGATCATGAGGCGGAGCTGCAGATCCGCGGCGACGACATATTCGGCCGGCGGCTGACCATCACTTACTTCCGTGAGCAGACACCGGAAGAAGTGGAACTCGAAGAAAAATATTCGGCGGCGGAAGGCGCGATCGAAGAGCTTCAGCGGAGGCTGGACGACGTCCCGTTCAAAGCGGCCAAGAGGAAGAGGAATTAGAGTCTCTAGCGAACCGTGTCTTCGACCCAGTCCGCATAGGAGCGCAGGATCTTGTCGATGGGCCAGGATACGATGCACGGAATGTCATAGCTGTGCAGCGCGGCGATGCGTTCGATCAGCGCGTCCGCCTTCCAGTGATGCGTTT
>JBKPKF010000182.1:0-6413 GCA_046730995.1 Pseudomonadota bacterium | reverse complement strand
TCCGCCGACGCGGACTGCTTCGGGACGCATGCCAAGTCGAAAGTTGCCGTGGTTTGGAAGCGTCTCGCAAAGCACGCGTGTTTCGACCAAGGTGCCGTCGCCGAGCTTGAAGGCCGCATAGTCGCCGGTGCCGACCAATTCCGCATCAGCAACGGTCATTGCTGGCGAACCCACGAACTGAGCTACGAAGACGTTGGCCGGACGCGTATAGATCTCCATCGGGGGGCCGACCTGCTGGATCCTGCGGTCGTTGATCACGATGATGCGGTCGGCCAAGGTCATGGCTTCGGCTTGGTCGTGCGTGACCATGATCACCGCTGCGTCCACGCGCTGCTTTAGTTGCGCGAGCTCGACACGCGTGCGCAGCCTTAGCGCGGCGTCGAGATTGGATAGCGGCTCATCGAGCAGGAAGAGCTTGGGCTCCTTGACCAAGGCGCGGCCAATCGCGACTCGCTGGCGCTGCCCACCCGACATCTGCGTGGGTTTGCGGTCAAGCAATTGCTCGATCTGGAGTACCTTCGCCGCATCCCCGATCCGGCGGTCAATCTCATCTGTCGGAACGCGTGCGTTCCGCAGACCGAAGGCCATATTCTCTCGAACACTCATGTGTGGATAGAGCGCATAGTGCTGGAACACCATCGCGACCCCACGCTCACCCGGCGGCAGCGTGTCGATCCGCCGACCTTCGAGCCACACTTCGCCGGCATCGGCGCTTTCAAGCCCGGCGATGATCCGAAGCAGCGTGGATTTGCCCGAACCCGAGGGTCCAAGAAAAGCGATGAACTCGCGCCCTTCGACCGTCAGATTGACGTTGTCGAGCACCGGTGTTTCACCGAACGACTTCCGTACGTCCTTCAGCTCCAGGCTCGCCACGCAACTGTCCTTAACGCGAGGGATCGATCGCTCCACGCGATAATGGTGCGCCAGGCCTTTCAGGTCTGCAATGGCTTTCGTTTCAACAAGCAAGCGCCGCGACCGTCTTATCTCGCTTGGACGACCATTGCTGCCGGCTGTCTATAACCGATCTCTCGAAATATTTCCCGAGTGTCCGATCGCCACGCCGCTACTGCCGTTGGAACCTGCACGTTCGGCGAGATTTTGTGTGGCTGGCGTAAGCGGAGTTCTCATGCGGCGGATCCTTGTCGGACTGATCGCAGTCGTAATTGTCGTCGCGGTCGTTGCTGCGATAATCTGGACGCGCACCAGCCGCTCCCCCGCCAGCGGAACTGCGATCGCCGGGAGCCACGCAAAGGCTATCGCGGCAGCCGCGGCATCGCCACCCGACGACGGCAATTGGACGATGCCCGCGAAGGACTATGCGGCGACGAGGTTCAGCGGCCTCACCGAGGTCAATCCGGCGAACGTCGCGAAACTCCAGGTGGCCCTCACCTTCTCGACCGGAACCACGGAAGGGTTCGAGGCGCCGCCTCTGGTCGTCGACAACACGATGTATGTGGTTACACCGTGGCCCAACAATGTCTTCGCGCTCGACCTCACCAAGCCCGGCGCACCCGCCAAATGGGTATATAAGCCCAACACCGCAGCAGCGGCGAAAGGGGTCGCGTGCTGCGGGCCGGTCAATCGCGGCGCTTTCTATTCCGACGGCAAGATCTTCCTGAACCTGCTCGACGGGCACACCGTCGCGGTCGATGCGGAGACGGGGAAGGAGTTATGGCGTACCGCGGTCGCCGACATCCAAAAAGGCGAGACGATCACCATGGCGCCGCTGGTCGCCGAGGGGAAAGTGCTCGTCGGCAATTCAGGCGGCGAGATGGGCGTTCGCGGCCGGCTGACCGCCCTAGATGAATCCAGCGGCAAGATCGCCTGGATCGGTTACTCGACGGGCCCCGACAAGGATGTCCTGATCGGCCCGGACTACCGCGCTCCCTACGCGATGGATTCCGGCAAGGACCTCGGGGTCAAAAGCTGGCCCGGAGAGCTATGGAAGATCGGCGGCGGCGCGGTCTGGGGTTGGATCAGCTACGACCCGCAGCTCAAGACCATCTATTACGGCACGTCCAATCCGGGCCCATGGAACCAGGAACAAAGGCCCGGCGACAACAAGTTCACCGCGGGTGTTTTCGCGCGCGACATCGCGACAGGGAAGGCGCGTTGGTTCTACCAGAGCACTCCGCACGATATTTATGACCATGACGACATCAACGAGATCGTGCTGGTCGACTATCCGCTCCCCAACGGCCAGCGGATCCCCGCTCTGATCCGGCCGAGCCGAAACGGTTTCTTCTACGTCCAGGATCGGCGCACGGGCCGAGTGCTCTCCGCAAAGCCGTACGGCTACGTCAACGTTTACAAGGGCGTCGACCTAAAAAGCGGGAGGCTAGTGCCCGTCGGAGGCATGGAACCCGTGCCTGGGCGCGCGGTCCGCAACATTTGTCCGGCAGCTCCGGGCGCGAAAGACTGGAACCCGTCGGCGTTCAGCCCGGTCACCGGCCTCATCTACATCCCGCACATCAACCTTTGCATGGACATGGGCGTCAGCAACGCCAATTACATTCCGGGAACTCCCTTCGTCGGCGCCGACGTGAAGATGTACCCCGGCCCCGGCGGCAACCGCGGCGTCTTGACGGCGTGGGATCCGGTGGCCGGCCACAAGGTGTTCGAAATCAAGGAGGACCTACCGCTGTGGAGCCCAGCGTTGGCCACGGCGGGAGGTCTCGTCTTCTACGGAACACTGGACGGCTGGTTCAAGGCGATCGACGGCCGGACGGGCAAGCTTTTGTGGCAGTTCAAGACCGGAAGCGGGATCATCGGCCAGCCGATCAGCTATCGAGGGCCGGACAATCGGCAATATATCGCTGTCCCATCGGGCATCGGAGGCTGGGCCGGCGCCATTGTGTCGGCGAGCCTCGACCCTCGCGATCCGAGTGGGGCGCTTGGCTTCAACAATGCCGTCAAGGACCTGCCGAAGCGAGTTTCGGCAGGTGGAATGGTCTATGTCTTCGCGCTTCCAAAATAGCCTGGCCTTTGCCGGGGCGCTTGCCCTTTTGGCCGGTTGCGACCGCGACGCCCGCGATGCCCGTGGCAAGCCGCTTGGTGAAACCGTCCCTGCTCTCGCCTCCAGTCCCGACACGATTTTCCCTGGCTCGAAGCCCGCACCGCTCGATCCGCGCGCCGCGGCTTACGAACGAAATGCGTTCGCCATCGCGCAGGGGCAGTTCCTCTTCACCCGAATGAATTGCGTCGGCTGCCACGCGCACGGCGGCGGAGGGATGGGACCCGCTCTCATGGACGACCAGTGGCGCTACGGGGGTCGCATCGACCAGATCGCGGCAACCATCGCCGAAGGCCGTCCCAACGGAATGCCGTCATGGCGAGGCAAGCTCACCAACCAGCAGATCTGGCAGCTTGCCGCTTACGTACGAACCTTGTCGGGCCAGGCGCCCAAGGATGCCGTCAGTGCAAGGGCGGACGAACTCAGCAACACTCCGCCGCAAACCCAGACGAAGCGCGAGCCGGTCAAGCCCTCGGATTCGGCGCAGCAATGACGTGCCGGGGGCACCTTGCCGGCACCCTGCTGCTGACCCTTGCCGGATGTTCGGGAATCCAGACGAGTCTCGGCGGGGAGGGCGCGGACGACGCAAGTTTCATCCGACTGTTCATAATCTTCCTGGCGGTCTGTGCGGTGATGTACCTACTGGTCATCGCGGCCATGGTCGCGGCTCTCGCCAGGCGCCGGCAGCCGCTGACGGTCGAGAGCGATACACACCATCAGAGTTCTCCCCTGGTCCGCACGTCACTCATCGGCTGGGCGGCGCTGATCGTGGTCGGGCTCGTCGGGCTGACGGTCGCAAGTTTCTTCGAGGACCGATCGGCGGCGGCAAGGGCAAGGCACCCGCAACTCACCGTTAAAGTCATCGCCAACCAATGGTGGTGGGACGTCATTTACGAGACGCCGGATGTTTCCAAGTCGGTGCACACGGCGAACGAGCTTCACTTGCCGGTTGGCTTGGAGGCCGAGGTCCAGCTGGCGTCGAACGACGTCATCCACAGCTTCTGGGTCCCCAACCTTGCCGGCAAGCAGGATCTGATTCCGGGGCGCACGACCGACATCCAGCTGCTGCCTCAGAAAACGGGCCTCTATCGCGGCCAATGCGCCGAATTTTGCGGAGTGCAGCACGCGAATATGGCTTTGGTCGTGACGGTCGAGAGCAAGGCCGACTTCCTCCGGTGGATGGACCAGCAGCGCCGGCCGGCCTTGGCGCCTTCCAATCCGCTCGAACTCGCGGGGTACAATTACGTCACGACCCGTGAGTGCAGCAGCTGCCACAACATTTCTGGCACTCCGGCGGGCGGCCAGGTTGGGCCGGACCTCACTCATTTAGCGAGCCGGCGGACCATCGGGGCCGGTGCACTGCCAATGAACAGCGGCAACCTCTACGGATGGGTCGCCGACCCGCAATCGCAAAAGCCTGGCAACCAGATGCCGACGATCGGCCTCGCTCCCAACGACCTGCATGCGGTCGTCGCCTATCTCGAGCGGCTGAAATGAAGCCGCCTTCCAAAGGTCGCTCCCAGCCGCGCAAGAAGGTCCTGCGCGACGGGCCGAATCTCACCGGCGCCGAGCTGGAAGAGCGGCTGGAAGCGACCTGGGGCCGGCCGAAAGGGCTGATCGGCTGGCTCGCGACGGTCGATCATAAGGAGATCGGCCGCCGCTACATCATCACTGCGCTCGTGTTCCTGGCCTTTGGCGGGCTGATGGCGCTCCACATGCGGTTGCAGCTGATGTTTCCGGACAATGACGCCATGGGGCCTGGTCTCTTCAACGAGACTTTCACCATGCACGGGACGACCATGATGTTCCTGTTCGCGGTGCCGGTGATGCAGGGCGTGCAGATCTACCTCACCCCGATCATGGTCGGCACCCGGGCGATGGCATTTCCGCGGCTGACCGCTTTCAGCTTTTACCTTTACCTGTTCGGCTGCCTCTTCTTATGGGGCGCGCACTTCCTTCGGTTCGGGCCGGACAACGGCTGGTTCTCCTATGTGCCGCTGGCCGGCCCGCAGTACGGCATCGGCAAGCGCGCCGACGTCTGGGCGCAAACCATAACGTTCACGGAAGTCGCCGCCTTGGCAGTGGCCGTGACGCTCGTGGCGACGATCCTGAAACAGCGGGCACCGGGCATGACGCTGGCTCGGATGCCGATCTTCGTCTGGGCTACGCTGGTCACTTCGCTGATGGTCATTTTCTCAATGCCATCCGTTGCGCTCGTCTCGAGCCTGCTCCTTTCCGACCGTCTCGTCGGCACCCAATTCTTCAACCCCGTCGAGCATGGCGATCCGCTGCTTTTCCAGCACTTGTTCTGGTTCTTCGGGCACCCGGAGGTCTACATCATCTTCCTTCCGGCGACGGGCTTTGTCAGCGAGATCGTCGCGACTTTCTCGCGCCGGTCACTGTTTGGCTATCCGATCGTCGTCCTGTCGCTCGTGGGCACGGGAATCCTCTCGTTCGGACTGTGGGTCCACCACATGTTCGCCACCGGCCTGCCGCGCGTGGGCTACAGCTTCTACACGGCGGCGAGCATGGCGGTCTCGATCCCCACCGGCCTGCAAATCTTCTGCTGGATCGCGACGATGTGGGACGGGCGTCCCCGGCTCCAGGTGCCGATGCTGTACGTGATCGCCTTCATCGTCACGTTCGTCATCGGCGGATTGAGCGGAGTTATGATTGCCGCGGTGCCGCTCGACCTGCAGCTCCATGACACATATTTCATCGTCGCCCACTTCCATTACGTGCTGATCGGCGGCGCCGTGTTCCCGCTGCTTGGGGCAATCACTTATTGGTATCCAAAATTCACCGGACGACTGATGTCGGAACGGCTGGGCAAGGTCAGCTTCTGGACAATCTTCCTCGGCTTCCAGCTGACATTTTTCCCGATGCACATCGCGGGACTGATGGGGATGCCGCGCCGCGTTTACACCTATCCCGCGGGCATGGGCCTTGAGCTTCCCAACCTGCTTTCCTCGATTGGCTCAGCGGTCGTCGCTTTAGCGGTGCTATTGTTCGTGGTGAACATGGCGATGTCCTTCTGGTCGGGCAGCCGAGCGGGCCCCGATCCGTGGCACGCAGCGTCGCTCGAATGGGCGGCCGATTCGCCGCCTCGCTGGTATAATTTCGCGCATCTCCCCGCGGTCGAAAGCCGGACCCCACTGTGGGGCGGCCAAGCCGAAATCGCTGTGGTGCACGGCCTTAGGGTCGATGATCGCGAGCTACTGCTTACGAGCGTTGTTTCCGCCGCGCCGGACCTTCGTGAGCCAAGTGCGGTGCCGAGCATCTGGCCCTTCACTGCCGCGGTCGCGACCTCGATCACCTTCATTTGCTCGGTCTTCAGTCCCTGGGCTCTGGTGTTTGGCGCGGTTCCGATCGGCGCCGCGCTGATCGCTTGGTTCTGGCC
>JBKPKF010000181.1:0-3862 GCA_046730995.1 Pseudomonadota bacterium | reverse complement strand
CCGCCGCCATCAGGAGCGGCGGCAACGGCTGCATGGGAAAGGGAACCGGAAAGGCGAAGAACTTGGATGTCGCATGCTCGATAAAGAGCAGCCCCGCGACGATCCTCAGGATGGAAAGCGCGCGCGGCGCATAAGCGGAGAGATTGGGCATTGGCGGTTTCTCCTTGCCTTGGGATCTTAGGCCGCCCGAGCGCCACGCGGAAGCATCCGGATCAGGACACAGTCCTTATGTCCGCTTTCCACCCAAAGCAGACGCAAGAAAACCGCTCGCGGACGGGAGCCCGATGACGTGAACGACCTGAAGTTAGCTTTCCTTCAGATGCTGTTCGATATCGGCAATCAACTTTTTAGCGTGAGCGGCCTGTAGCTCGCTGTCCCGGCGGACGCGCTCCTGGTGCGCGGCCATGCCGATCAACATGTTCGATAAGCGCGGACGCGAGCGGGCGGCCTGCCAGATCGCCCGATCCTCACCGGGAGACAATGCGGGTTCGGTCCCACGAAGCGCGGCTCGGACGACGGAACGTGGCACGATGCCCGCTGTCTCCGCCCAATAGTCGCTTTGCTGGTCACGCATCAGCCAATCCCATTGGCGGTTCTCGTCGAAGCTCGCATAATAATTTGCGATTTCGGACTTGAGTTCGGAGCTGCGGAGCAAGCCCAGGTTTCCGGTGCTGACGAGTTCATTATAGGTGCCGCGCGACGCGTAGGGGATATAGATCCATCCGGCCTTATGAATGGCCATCGCCGTTCGACCCGGGGACGCCTCGGGCGGAGCTTTGCCGCCGAGCCGGTCGATCACTAGCTGGGCCGCCTGGTCGTACAGATCCGCCCGCTTTTCAGCCCGCGAGAACACTTCCAAATCGCCCCGCAAATCAACCAGCAGCTGGCCGTAATAGCGCCGCTCTTCCTGGCGGTCCTGACGGGCCTGATTCAGATTGGCGACTTCGATGCCCACAAAGACGCCCATGACGACGATGAGGAAATCGAGCGCTACCGCGAACCAGTTCTGAGTTTTCGCATGCTCAACTGCGCGTCTGAGAATCATGAGCGCCCCCGGGTCTCCGCCCATGAACTGGCGGAGAACTGGCCCTTCTACCACGAAAAGCGCGGTGTCCGCTTTCCACCCATTGCGGACATGAGACGGAGCCTCTCCCCATGTTTTGCTTGGCGCGAAACGCGGAGGTGATATGGGCCTCGATCGGTGAGCCGTCGACTTCCGGTTTGGCTTCTTGGCCTCGCGAACCTCCCGCTCGGTTTCACGTTCGGACTGGGGCTGATGGTCGCGCCCGAGGTGCTGGCAGCGCGGCACGTTCCTGAAACGACGATCGCCAACATCACCACGCTCGGCCTCGTCGGCAACCTGATATTCTTCCTCGCGGCGCCGGTCCTCGACGTCCATTTCAGCCGCCGCACCTATGCGATCGCCCTGACGAGCGCCGTCACAATCCTCACCTTCGTCATGCTGATGAGCCTCGCCGACGCGCGGCTGCTTGGGCTTTGGCTGTTCCTTGCCATGATCGCCGCCTGCCTCAACAGCTCCGCGCTCGGCGGGTGGTTCGGCTCGGTCCTTCCGAAAGAGCAGGATTCGACGCTCGGCGCCTGGTTCGCCGTGGCCAGTTTTGGCGGCTTCGGCGTGGCGTCGATGCTCGGGATAGAGCTGATTCATCATCAGCCGCTGTGGCTCGCCGCGACGATCCTTGCCGCACTGAACCTTCTGCCTCTGGCGATCGTCCTCGCCGCTTATTGCCCGCCGCTCGAGCGCACCCGCCTGACCGAAAGCTTCGGCCGCTTCGGCCGCGAGCTGCTCCTGCTCGCGCGGCGCAGCGACGTCCGCTGGCTGTTCCTCATATTGCTGCTGCCCTGCACGTCCTTTGCGCTGACCAACACCCTGGGCGGACTCGGCGGCGACTATCGCGCGTCCCCCCGGCTGATCGCGCTCATCGGCGGTATCGGAGTGACCGCGGCCGGCCTCCTGGGCAGCCTCATGGTGCCACCGATCGGCCGCCGCGCCGGGCTGCTTGCGGCTTATCTCGGGGTCGGCATCGTCGGCGGCCTCTCGACCCTGTCGCTGATCGCATTGCCGCACACGCCGGCCGTCTACACCATCGGCCTCGTCGCCCAGAACGTCTGGCAGTCGGCGGGCCTCGCCGCCGGGACCGCCCTCATCCTGTCGAGCATCGGCAAAAACAACCCCCTCGCCGCAACCCAGTTCGCCGTCCTCAACGCCGCTCTGGCGGTCCCGCTCATGGCGATGCAATGGATCGACGGCCACGCCTACGGAGCGGGCGGGCTGACGGCGCTGTATTTGACCGACGGGGGGCTGGACCTGGCGGCTTGCATGCTGGTGCTCGGGCTATTCCTGTTGCGGTCGAAAAGATCGCAAGCTCCCTATCTCGCCGATGGGGTGCGCCGGGTGGTCTGACCTTGCCCATCGCTCTCACGCCATGCCAATGAGCGCCGCTCCGGAGAGGAGTCGCATGGCGTTTAGGAAGTTCGCGTTTTTCGCAGCGCTGGCATGGGCCGCGGCGGCCTTCGCGGACGTCCAGCCCGCCGTCCAGCCGGGCGGCGACATCCCCCGCGATCTTCCGGCTCCGCCCGTCCCATGGCGCGGCGACATTCCCACCGGCTTCCACCCGCCGCGCGGCGAATTCCAGTACGTCCGCCGGACCGAGATGATCCCGATGCGCGACGGCGCCCGGCTCTACACCGTGCTGATCATCCCGAAGACGTCAGGGCGATTTCCGATCATGCTCGACCGCTCGCCTTATTCGGCGGACAAGGCGACGAGCCGCAACAACCAGTTCGGCCCCTGGCCCGAGAACATCCTTTCGCCGGCTTATGCCGAGCTGGTCCGCGCCGGCTACATCGTCGCGATCCAGGACGTCCGCGGCAAATATAAGTCCGAGGGCGACTATGTGATGAACCGGCCGCTCCGCGGGCCATTGAACCGGACCGCGGTCGACCATTCGACCGACGCCTGGGACACGATCGACTGGCTGGTGAAGCATGTGCCGGAGTCGAACGGCCGGGTCGGCTCGATCGGCACCAGCTACAACGGCTTCACCGCGCTGATGACGCTGGTGAACCCGCACCCGGCGCTGAAGGCCAGCGTTCCGATGAACCCGATGGTCGACGTGTGGAAGGGCGACGACTGGTTCCACAACGGCGCCTTCCGGCAGGAGATGATCAGCTACGTCTACGGCCAGACCGCTGCGAAGAAGTCCGACGAGGATTGGTTCACCTCCGGCTACGACGATTACAACAGCTATTTGCGTCACGGCTCCGCGGCCGCCTACGGCCGGGCGATGGGGATGGAGCAGCTGCCCTTCTGGGTCCGCCTGACGCAGCATCCCGCTTATGACGAATATTGGCAGGCCCAGGCGGTGGACCGGATCCTCGGGGCGAAGCCGCTCCCCGTCCCCACTTTGCTCGTCGACAGCCTGTGGGACCAGGAAGACATTTACGGCGCGCCCGCCGTCTTCGCGGCCGTCAAGTCGAGCCCCAACGCGCACCTCGTCCTCGGCCCGTGGTACCATGGGCAGGAGAATGGCGCCGCCGCAACGCTCGGCCCGATCGACTGGGGCTCGGACACCGGCAAATGGTTCCGCCAGAACGTGATGATCCCCTTCCTCGATGAGTATCTGAAAGGAGGCCGCCCGGCGAACGTCGCCAAGGTCACCGCGTTCGAGGCCGGAGCCAACCAGTGGCGCCGCCTCGACGATTGGCCGCTCGCCTGCTTCGCCGGCTGTCCCGCGAACCTGACGCCGCTCTTCCTCCGCGGCAATGGCGAGCTCGGCTTCGAGGCGCATGCGGTCCGCGGCTCGGATACGTACATCTCCGACCCCGCCCGCCCGGTCACCTA
>JBKPKF010000180.1:0-7574 GCA_046730995.1 Pseudomonadota bacterium | reverse complement strand
AGGGTTCGAAGGTCTATCTCGAAGGCCAGATCCAGACCCGCAAGTGGACCGACCAGTCGGGCAACGACCGCTATACGACCGAGGTCGTGCTTCAAAAATTCCGTGGCGAGCTGGTGCTGCTCGACAGCCGCGAGGGGGGTGGCGCCGGCCGCGGCGCGTTCAACGAGGACTTCGAAGATTTCGGAGGCGGCACTCCAGCCAAGCCGCAATCGCGGCCGCAACCCGCCGCCTTCGACACCGACCTGGACGACGACGTCCCCTTCTAGGGAATATCGCTGCCCTTCTTGAGCTGCGCGAGCGCGGCGAATGGTCCGGCCCCGGCTTCGTTCAAAATTCCGGCCTCCTTCAGAGCCGCATCGGCGCCGGCGCTCCTTGGGTAAGGATCGAGGCTGAGCGCGAGCGTATCGGCAATCGCCGTTCCGAGGTCGATCGTATTTCCGTCGTAAAAGACCACGTCGCAATCGGCAGGGCCGAGCTCTATCTCTTCGTCGGACCGGGCGTCCTGGGGTTCGGGCATGAAGATCATGCTGAAGGGTTCGTCGATATGGGATGGAACCGGCGCGCCTGTCACCACGCAGCTTTGCTCGAGCGAGGCGACGATGCGCCCATCGGCCTCGACCAAGGCTCCCTTTTTCGTGAGCGTCGCATGCGCCTGGAGGCAATCCAGGCCGTTGAGACCGAGGCGCTCTGCAATCGATTTACGCTCGAGCTCGTCGGCCATGAGCTCGACTCGCTCGCCGTCGCCCACCTGATCCAGCTTCAATCGATGCGCGAAGCGATCGGTCATTCGATCCTCCCTGCCGCAATATCCTCCAGCGGCGCCGATGTGAGGCGGGCCCAAAGTTCGTACAAGCTGGATGCGGCGTGGGCGACTGCGTCGGGCGCGGCATCGCCCGCGTGCAGACTCTGCTGCGCAGCGGCCGACCAATCCTCTCGATGGACGGCCGCCCGCCACAGGTCGACCCGTCCGGCGAGCGATCCAACGAGCTTGCGCACGGTGCGCCCGAGCTTCGGATCACCCTGGCCCAATTCGCGGTGCTCGACCTCCATCGCCTCGATGAAACGCTCGGTGAGGGCCACCGAGGCTTCCGTCCCATATTCATCTCGCTCGAGCCGCACCAAAACCAGCGCGATTATCGTCGCGAGCGTCGCGAACCGGCCGTCGATCGTATCGGCAGCGCTGCCCTCGACATACCAATGCCTCTGACGAGCTTGCGCCGTCACCCAGCGAAACAGGTCGGCTCCGCGAGCAGGATCCGCCGTTAATCGTGGGAACAGGAAACGCAGCATAGGTCCTCTTGCGTGCTTGGTCCTCGGATGTCCCCCGGACATCCTCGGGTCAAGCGGGCTTGCGCCCCGGGTCACGGGCCGCATAAGAGGCCGAAGAGGACGCGCGCAAGATCGGCGCTGGCCGTGAGAGGTTCGAACCGGATGAAGTCTGCCTTGATGAAGCTTTCCGCGGCCGCGTTCGGCACTGCGCTGCTAGCCGGCTGCTCGAGCATCGGCGTCAAGGCGCACAAGGGCGCCGTCGTCGACGCGCAGCTCGCGAGCGCGATCCAGCCCGGAGTGGATAACAAGGCCTCGGTCGAAAAGACTCTCGGACGGCCGTCATTCACCGGGCAGTTCACTCCGAACGACTGGTATTACGTATCTCGCGACACCAACCAGTTCGCTTTCCGCAATCCGCGGGTGCAGCAGCAAACGGTCTATCGCGTGCGATTCGACCAAGCGGGCAACGTGATTGGGGTGGACAGGTCGGGCAAAGAGCTGATCGCGGCAGTCGAACCCGCGAACCGCAAGACCCCGACCCTTGGGCGCAAGCGGAGCTTCTTCGACGAGCTGTTCGGCAATATCGGTACCGTCGGAGCGGGCGGGCCGACCCAAAAACAGTAATCGGGACCCGCCTTCCTAGAACGGGCAGTTTCGCTTAAGTCGCGGCTCATGACCGCGACCCCCGCCGGCATAACCTATGCCGACTATCTGAAGCTCGAGCAGCTCCTCACCGCCCAGCAGCCCCTTTCCGATCTCCACGACGAGATGCTGTTCATCGTCATCCACCAGACCAAGGAACTGTGGATGAAGGAACTGCTTCACGAGCTTCGCCTCGCGATCGCGCTGGTCGGGACCGATCGTTTCGCCGAAGCCTATAAGGCAATGGCCCGGATCAGCCGCATCCAGGCGGTGATGACCCTGTCGTGGGACGTGCTTTCGACGCTGACGCCGGTGGATTATCTCAGGTTCCGTCACGTGCTTGGCACCGCGTCCGGATTTCAATCGCTGCAGTTCCGCGAAATCGAGTTCCGTCTCGGGCTCAAGGAACCGAATTTCCTCAGTCAATACGAAGAGGGCAGCCCGCAACGTGCCGGCTTGCAGGCCGCACTGTCGGAGCCGAGCCTGCGTGACGCATCGTTCGGCGCTCTCGAGAGGGCGGGTTTCGACCTCGGCGACCGCTCGGTCGAGGCGATCGCCAGCGCCTGGCTCGACGTCTATCGGGACGCCGAGCGCTGGTTCGAACTTTACGAATTGGCCGAAAAGCTCGTCGACATCGACGATGCGCTCGCCGCCTGGCGCCACAAGCATGTCCTGACAGTCGAACGGATCATCGGGAACAGGCCGGGGACGGGAGGGTCGGCGGGAGCGCCTTACCTTCGATCGACCCTCGAAAAGCGCGCTTTCCCGGAACTGTGGGCGATGAGGACCGATCTTTGAGCTTCAAAGCTCTGTTCAGCCGAAGCCTGACGGCGGATCCGGAGCGACTGCACTTTGCCGCCCACAGCCATCATCTCTGGCCGGACGCCAGCTTCGAGGGACAGATGCAAGCGTGGGACGACGCTGCTCGCCTGGCTGACCGCAAGTGGGACAAGGTCATGGACGAGGTCTGGACCGAGGCTCAGGGTCACGTCGCCCGAGAGCTCGGCACGGGAGCGCCGGACGCGGTCGCCTTTTCGTCCAACACGCACGATTTCCTGGTCCGGCTGGTGACGGCAGCGCCGCGGCGGGATGAAGGCCCGCTTCGGGTGCTGACGACGGACGGGGAGTTTCATAGCGCTCGGCGCCAGTTTGCAAGGTGGGCGGAGGAAGGCTGGATCGTGCTGGAAAGGCTTTCAGTCGAGCCGTTCGACGACCTTTCAGAGCGGATCATCGAAGCTGCCTCAGCGGGCGATCACGATTTGATCCTCGTCAGCCAAGTCCTGTTCGGAAGCGGTCGAATCTTCAGCGCTGTAGACGAGCTGGCGACACTCGGCCGCCCCGACGGACCATGGGTCGTGATCGACGGCTATCATGCTTTCATGGCGCTCGACCGGCCCTTCGGCGAGCGCTCCGCGCGGTCGGCCTTCTTCCTCGGCGGCGGATACAAATATGCCATGGCGGGCGAGGGCTGCGCCTTTCTCCATGCGCCTGCGGGCTTCGGTCCCCGGCCTCCGGTCACCGGCTGGTTCGCCGAATTCGAGGACCTCAGCCTGCCGCCAGGAAGCGTCGGCTATGCGAAGGACGCAAGCCGATTCATGGGCGCGACCTTCGATCCTTCGGCGCTGTACCGGTTCAATACGATCCAGCGGATGCTTGCCGACAAGGGCCTCACGACGGGCCGAATCTCCGAGCATGTCGCGGCCCTTCAAGCAATGCTGCTCGACGCCATCGGCACAACTCCGCTGGCGCAATCCGAGCTGCTCAATCCGCTCGATGGGGCGCCGCATGCGCGGTTCCTCGCCTTCCGCTCAGGGGATGCCCAGCGCTGGCATGCCGAGCTGAAAGCCTGCAATTGCATCACCGACGTTCGTGGCGACGTGCTGAGGATCGGGTTTGGAATCTATCAGGACGAGGGCGAAGTGGAGCGCCTCATCGCGTTTCTCCGACGTCTCTAAGTATCTGAACAACAAAGAAATCTTAGGTTCACACCAGCGCGCTAGAATGGCCGTTTGAGCAGGCGGAGAGTGGAACGCGTGATGCGGCCGCCCGTTTGGATCGCGTTGAGAGGAGATTTTCTATGACCAGGCTGTTCCTTGCCGCGGGCGTTGCCGCACTGGCGATTGCAGCGCCAGCGAGCGCAAAGCCCGGCGGAAATGGCGGCGGGCATGGTGGCGGACAGAACGCCGCACAGGTCAATCGCGGCGGTGGCGGAGGCCACGGCGGCGGCAATGTGGAAGCGCGCGGCGGTGGCGGACGTCACGGCGGCGGCAATGTGGAAGCGCGCGGCGGTGGCGGCGGGGCCTTCCGAATGCAGGGTGGAGGCGGCGGCCACGGCGGCGGCGGCGGGTTCGCTGTTCGCGGCGGCGGCCACGGAAGCGCCGACTTTGGTTTCCAGCGTCGTGGCGGCGGCGGAATCGCTTCGCCGCGAATGCAACGCCAGGCTTTCGCGTTCGAGGATCGCGGGCACGGCCACGGCGATGGCGGCTCGATAAAAACGGAGCGCCGCAACGTCGGGCGGATGAACGTCGAGCAGCGCGGCCATGGTGGCCAGCTCAGGACTCAGCGTTTCGAGCAGCGCCAGGCGCGCAACGTCGAACGCCAGCAGACGCGCGGCCATCAGCTCGTGCAGGACCGCGGACAGGCGCTGCGCACCGAGATGAAGGGCAATCGCCTCGAACGCGTCAGCAGCCGCGAGGCGCTCCGCGACGAGCTCCGCGCCAATCGCATCGAACAGCGCGATAATGGCATGTTCGTCCGCGACCCGCGTCTCGGCACGCGGGTCGTTCGAGCCGAGGACTTCGGCAACCAGGTCCGCGGCTATGGCATTGGCGGATGCCCGCCGGGCCTGATGGACAAGGGCTGCATGCCTCCGGGCCAGGCCGCCAAGCTGCTCGGGACGCGGATTTCGGACGCAAACCGGATCGCGGCCCTGAGTGAGGTGCCGTACTCCGTCCGCTACCTTTATCCGGACACGAACGATTTCTATTATCGTTACGGCGATGGCTATATGTACCGGGTCGATCGCGGCACCAGCCTGATCGACGCGCTTCTGCCGCTCGCATTCGGCGGCTACATGCCGGGAAGCTACTTCCCGTCGGCCTACATGAATAGCTATGTGCCCAATTATTACGGGCTCAATAGCTTCTATCCGGCGAGCTACGATTATGGGTACGGCTCGCCCTACGGCTACGACAACACCTGTAACCGTTACCTAAACGGCGTCATCTACCAGGTGGATTGCATGACGGGCTTCGTCGAGAACGTGATCCCGATGTACGCCGGCGGCTATGGCGTGGGCCAGATGCTGCCGACCGGTTACGGCTATTACAACGTGCCGTACCAGTATCGGGACATTTACTATGACACGTCCGATTACGGCTATTGGTACGCTCCGGGCGCGATCTACCAGTACGATCCGTCGAGTAGCATGATCACGTCGGTCGCGGCGCTGCTGTCGCCGGGCTTCAATATCGGCCAGCCGCTTCCGATGGGCTATGACGTCTACAACGTGCCTTACGACTATCGCGCGACCTATTACGACAGTCCGTCCGCGATGTACCGGTACAACAACGGGTACATCTACCAGGTCGACCCGGCCACGATGCTGGTGACGGCGATCGTTGCATCGATCCTGACGTAAGCGCGTTAAAGTTGGTTCAGAAATGGATCGCGGATGGCCCGGCACGCGTTGCCGGGCCATTTCGTATGAGAGAGATAAAAGGAGAAGGTCATGAAGACCCAAGCTTTGACGCTCGGCCTGGCCGCGGTTCTGCTTGCAGCCGGCGGATGCAACAACAAAGCGTCCGAGAACCGGATGAACGCCCAGACCCCTGAGGCGCAGAAGGCCGCCGGGACCAAGACGATCGCGGCGGGTCTGGCGGCGAACAGCAAGTTCATGGCTGCGGCGAAAGCTGCGGGACTCGATCAGACGCTTGCGGGGGCCGGACCTTATACCGTGCTCGTTCCCGACGACGCGGCATTCGACAAGGCGCCGGCCGGTACGTTCGACACCAAGCCCGAGAATCGCGGGCAGCTGACGGGCATCCTCACCAACATGATCCTGTCGGGCACCATGCTCGTCGAAGACATCGACAAGGCGATCGACAGGGGAAAGGGCAAGGCGCTGCTCGCGTCAATGGGCGGAACGCTCACCGCGACCAAGGACGGGGGGAAGACCGTCCTCGCGGATTCCAAGGGCAACAAGGCTACGATCACCCAAGGGGACGAGAAATATTCGAACGGCGTCGTCCACCACGTCGACGCGGTCCTGATGCCCGCCAAGCCGGCCCCCGAGCCCCCGAAGAAGGCCGGCTAGCGACGAAGCCGCCAAACAGCCACTTCCGCATAGCCGAAGGCTCGCTATAACGAGCCGACACGCGTGGGCTATGGGACTGTGGCGAAATGAAAGCGACGATTGAACGGGCGACACTCCTGAAGAGCCTCGGCCACGTCCAGTCGGTCGTGGAACGCAGGAACACCATCCCGATCCTGTCCAACGTGCTGATCGAGGCGCGCGAGGATGGCTCGATCCGCCTGATGGCCACCGATCTCGACCTGCAAGTCGACGAAAGCGTGCCCGCGAACGTGTCGCAGCCGGGGGCGACGACGCTTTCCGCGCACACTTTGTTCGATATCGTCCGCAAGCTGCCCGAGGGCAGTCAGGTCGAATTGAGCGCGGCCGAGGGCAAGATGCAGGTCAACGCCGGCCGCGCGCGCTTCAGCCTGTCGACGCTTCCGCGCGACGACTTTCCGGTGATCGCGGAAGGCGACCTTCCGACCCGCTTCGAGCTTCCGGCCGCGACCCTTCGGCAGATAATCGAAAAAACCCGCTTTGCGATCTCAAGCGAGGAGACCCGCTATTATCTGATGGGCATCTTCCTCCACGTCATTGACGACCAGATGCGCGCCGCGGCGACCGACGGTCACCGGCTCGCCCGGGTGACGGTGGCCAAGCCTGACGGCGCCGATGGAATGCCGGATGTGATCATCCCCAGGAAAGCGGTGCAGGAACTCTATCGCCTCCTCGAGGAGCTTGAAGGCACGGTCGAGATCTCGCTTTCGCCGACCAAGGTGCGGTTCGGCCTCGGCAGCGCGGTCCTCACGAGCAAGCTCATCGACGGCACCTTCCCCGACTACAACCGTGTGATCCCGACCGCGAACGACAAGCTGCTGAAGCTCGATCCCAAGAGCTTCTCGGCCGGGGTCGACCGGGTTTCGACCATCGCGTCGGAGAAGACCCGCGCGGTGAAGATGAGCGTCGACCGCGACAAGGTGACGCTGTCGGTGACTTCACCAGAAAATGGGCTCGCGACCGAGGAGGTTCCGGCGGACTATGGGTCGGACGGGATCGAGATCGGCTTCAACGCGCGCTACCTGCTCGACATCCTCGGCGAGATCGACGGCGACACGGTCGAGGTCCACCTCGCCGACGCTGCGGCGCCCACCCTGCTGCGCGAGAACGACAAGTCGAACGCGCTTTACGTGCTGATGCCGATGCGGGTGTGAGCGGCATTATCCCGGCAGTCGCTGGCAGAATGCACCAAGAAATTGATAGCGCGTGGCGGACCGCGGTGACTTAGTCGCCCGGATGGAAGTCGAAGCCGAACAACCGCACATCGATCATCGTCCGCACGGGGAGCGGCATTGGGCCGATTTCGCGATTC
>JBKPKF010000179.1:0-8411 GCA_046730995.1 Pseudomonadota bacterium | reverse complement strand
CCCCGAGTTTCGCGCGATCGAGCGCGCAATTGCGGCGGTGGCAGGCCAGAAGGTCGAAGCGCCCGCCGGGCCCAGGCAGGCTGTCTCCCGGCGAGGGCTGTTGCTTGGAGGAACTGCGGCGGCCACTGCGCTTGCCGCCGGGGGCATTTGGTTCGCCTGGGATGAGGGCTGGATCGGGCGCGCCGACCGGTCGCTCAGCATTGCCGTACTCCCGTTCCGCAATTTAAGCGGCGATAAGGCGCAGGATTATCTTTCCGAAGGTCTCACTGAAGCGGTGCGCACGGGCCTGACGCGCATCGAGCAGCTCCGCGTGCTTGCCGCCACTTCGTCAGAAGTGGCCGGACAGAACAGCGGCGACCCAAAGACCATCGCGGAGGATCTCCGGGTCGGGTATCTTCTGAACGGATCGGTCCAGCGAGCCTCGGACGTCGTTCGGATCTCCGTCGACCTCGTGGACGGCCATACCGGCTTCAGCCGCTGGTCGCAGAGCGTGGACCGCAAGCTCACCGACATCTTCGCGGTTCAAAGCGAAATTGCCAACATGGTGGCCGGGGCGATGTCCGTGCAGGTAGCGACCGCGCGGCCGGCGCCGGGCGGGACGACCAATGTCGAAGCCTATGAGCATTTCCTTCAAGGCCGGAGCCTGTTCAATCTCGCCAAGGACGAAGCCAGCGACCGTGCAGCCCTGACGCATTATGAACTCGCGATCGCGGCAGACCCCAAATTCGCGCTCGCCTACGCCGGACGCTCGCGGGCGCTCGCGGTAATCGCCGCTGAGGATGCAAGGGCCGACCAGATTAGGCTCCTTTATGCCGAAGCGATCGCGGCTGCGCGCAGGGCGGTCGAGCTCGCACCCGACCTTCCCGAGGGCCATCTCGCGCTAGGCTATGCGATGTTCGCCGGCCGGCTCGACATCAGCGGAGCGCGCGCTTCTTACGAGCGGGCCTACGCGCTGGGCCGTGGAAACGCCGAAATCGCACTGCTTTACGCCCTCTATTGCTCGCGCGCCGGGCACCCGCGCGAAGCCGCCTCGGCCGTCCAGCGCGCCGTCGTCCTCGATCCGCTCAATCCGCGAGCATTCCGCGCCCAGGGATCGGTCGCCTATGCGGCTCGTCGTTATTCAGACGCCCTGCCGCCATTGCAACGCGCGCTGCAGCTCAATCCTAAGATGAATTTCGCTCATTCGCTGATCGGCAGTGCGCTTCTTGGTCTCGGGCGTACCGCGGAGGCCTTGAAGGAATTCGGGGCTGAGCCCGGAGCATCGTTCCGCCTCGCCGGGCTGGCGGTCACCGAGTTCCGGGTCGGCAACCGGGTGGCTGCCCAAAAGGCCTTTGATCAGCTGGTCAAGGAGGTCGGTGACAGCGCCGCATACCAGCAGGCCCAGGTCTTGGCGCAATGGGGCCGAACCGACGAAGCCCTGAATCGACTCGAACGCGCGCGTGCGGTGGGGGACTCCGGCCTTACCTATGTCTGGACCGATCCATTGCTTGATCCGCTCCGCCGAGATTCGAAATTCAAGCTATTTATCAGTATGTTAAGCAGTTAGTAAACGAAGTGGCTACCGTTTCCTGCAGTTCCATGAGAAAATCAGGCGAATTGCTCGGAAGGAGAAATCTCATGGTTACTGGGGGAAAGCCTGTCACGGATGCGTCCGATGAACTGCTGACCGACGAAGAGCTCGCCGCACTTCGCGATGAGATCGGCAAGGGCGCTGGCGACACCGCTACCGCCGGGCGCACCAGCGGCGACGGTCGCACCAGCGGCGATGGCCGCACCAGCGGCGATGGCCGCACCAGCGGGGACGGCCGCTAGTTCCTTTTCGAAGGGTCGCTCGCGATCTTGCCGTTGATCCAGTCGAGATAATGATCGCGGTCGATCCGGACATACAGGCCGGGATGCTCTCCGCACCCTTCTCCCGAACTGACGATCCCGACGAGCATCGGTTCGCCGGTGGCGCGGATTAGCGGTCCGCCGCTGTCGCCCTGGCACGCATCCTTGCCCTTCCCAAAGGCGCACAGGCTGCTGGCGTCCTTCCCCTTGTAATACCAGCTGCAGTCGACGGTATGGATCGTGACTTGATACAGCTGTGGATTGTTCGGCGCGTCTTTCCTGTCCTCGGTTTTTCCCCAGCCCATGACGGTCACGGGTACCCCGAGACCGAGCGGCTTGTCGCCTTCGGCTGAACCGTTGAGCGCGATGGGCTTGAATTTCCTGAGCTGTTCGCGGGGCTTGTCCAGATCGACGCCGGTCTGGCTGTCGGCGCGGAAGTGGGCGAGCGCGACGTCGTTGACATAGGTGGCAAGGACAAAGCCGGGATGAATGACGACCCGGTCGATCTGAAACGTCACTCCGTCGTCCGACGATAGGTCAAGGGCGCCGAGGCGAATGCGCCAGTGGTTCTCCTCCCACGGCACCAACGTCCCCGTATCCTTTTTGTAAAAGCAGTGAGCGGCGGTCAGCACCCAATGCGGAGCGATATACGAACCTCCGCAGCGGTGGGCGATGTCCCATTGCGGATGCTCTTTTCGTTCTGCATCCGAATAGACATAGCCGGTATAGATTTCGGCCTGCCACGGAGCTCCCTCGTCGGGAACCGGCTGGGCCGTCGGTGCCGCCCGCGCCGGCTGCGCCGCAGTCTCCGTCTGTTCTGGTTGCGAAGCCTGTGTGGACGTGTCGCTGCATGCTGCGAGACTGGCGACGATAAACAACGTGCTGAAGCGCATGCGACCCCCCGATCCGCTGACGGCAATACGTGTTGCCGCCCAGCTTATAGGGCACATGGCGCAAAAGGCACATCGCTGACACTTGAAGACGTCGCTGCGCTGGCCACCTTGGGGCCATGATCGACATTCGCAAATTCAGCAGTCTCGGCCATGCCGACCACGGATGGCTGAACGCCCGCCACCATTTCTCGTTTGCCAATTATCACGACCCAAGCCGTATGGGCTGGGGCCGGATCCGTGTCTGGAACGACGACCAGATTGCGGCGAAGAGCGGCTTCCCGCCGCATCCGCACCGCGACATGGAGATCGTCACATACGTTCGGACCGGAGCGATCACGCACCAGGATTCGCTCGGCAACAAGGGCCGCACGGAGGCCGGCGACGTCCAGGTGATGAGCGCCGGGACCGGGGTCACTCACGCCGAATATAATCTCGAGGACGAGCAGACGACCCTGTTCCAGATCTGGATCGAGACGGATAAGCCCAACGCAAGCCCAAGTTGGGGTGCCAAGCCCTTCCCCAAGGATTCGCGCCGAGGCGCGTTCCAGCTGCTCGCCAGCGGTGATTCAGCAGACGGGGCGCTGACCATCAACGCCGATGCGCGGGTGCTCGGGGCGACGGTCAAGGCGGGCTCGGCCATATCGATCGACGCTGATCCCGAGCGCCATCTCTATCTCGTCCCCAGCGGGCGGGTGCGAGTGAACGGCGTCGAGGCGGGCCCGCGCGACGGAATCGCGATAACCGGCGAAGATCGCGTCGAGATCGCGGCCGAGGACGATAGCGAGCTGGTCCTGGTCGACGCGCGCTAAACCCCGAGTCCGGCGCCGTTCATCTCACATGTGCTTGAATAGACGATCCTTCGCGGGCATGGCTTCAGGCGCGCGGGGATAGCGGCGCGCTTCACGCACATGAGCGGGAGAGGATGAGAGCGGTTTCACGCGTGGGTTTGGCAATGGTCGCGGCGGGGCTGACGCTCGGGCCGCTGCAAGCGCTCGCCCAGAGCGTCCCGGACTCGGCGACCAATACACCGGCAAGCGACGCGATCGGCCCTCGAGAGTTGCAGAATTTCAGCCTCAACGGCACCGTCACCAAGTCGGCGGATACTCCCGCCCCGGGGCCGTCGGCGCCGACCCGAAACCAGGCGCAACAGTCGGCGACTGAACGGGCAACGGACTCGCCGAGCTCCCCGCCGGTGGCGAATAGCCGGGTCACCGCCCCGGCGCCCGCGCCGCAACCGAGCGCGGGGCAATCGCTCGCTCTCAATCTTCCTCCACCAACCACCGCCACCCCCGCCAGCGCTCTCCAGTCCGGATTCGAGCCGGAGCCGAACAGCGCTCCCGCGACTCTTTCGCCCGAGCAGAAGCTACCACTATGGCCCTGGCTGCTGCTTGCCGGCGTAATTGGAGCGGCCGGAGCCTTGCTGCTCTTACGTCGCCGCCGTTCGCGTGAAGCCTATGCGGGCGGCCCCGAAATTGACGCTTACGTCGCGCCCGAACCCGCGCCGGCACCGCGGCCGTCACCGCCTCCACCGCCAAAAGCGCCTCCGCCCAAGGCTCCGCCAACAAAGCCCGTCGGCGTGGTTTCGACCCGGCTGCGCCCGTGGATCGAGATTGCGTTCGCGCCGCTCGGCTGCACCGTCGACGATGAGCGCCTCACCCTCGAGTTCGAGGTCCAGCTGACCAACAGTGGAAGCGCTCCGGCCCGCGACATTGTTGTGGAAGCCAGCATGTTCAATGCCGGAGCGACGCAGGAGCAGGACATCGGCGCCTTTTTCGCCCAACCGCTTGGCCAAGGCGAAAATATCCAGGCCATCCCGCCGCTGCAGCACGTCAACATCCGGACGTCGCTCGTCGCTCCGCGTCAGAACATCCAGGTCTTCGAGCTCGGCGGGCATCAAGTGTTCGTGCCCCTGGTCGCGTTCAATGCGATTTATCGGCTGGGCAGCGGGTCGGGACAGACCTCGGCGGCCTATCTGGTCGGCCGAGAGACGAATGGCGAGAAGCTGGGTCCGCTGCGCGCCGACCTGGGTCCGCGCGCATTTGCCCGCCTCGATGCTCGGCCGCTACCGATCAACGTTCGCAAATAGGGCTACAGCACAGCCGAATTGTAACTGTGCCAGGCAAGGACGGCGGCGGCTCCGCGATAAGGCCGCCAGGCTTCGGCCATCTCACGCAGCTGCTTCTCGCTCGGCTTCCCCTCGATGCCCATCAGCCGGCCGAGTTCGACCATCACGGCGAGATCGCCGGCGGGGAACACGTCGGCCCGCCCTTCCGCGAACAACAGATAGATTTCGGCCGACCAGCGGCCGATGCCTTTGATCCGGGTCAAAAGAGCGATGGCTTCCTCATCGTCGTCCGGAAGCGCGTCTAGATCGAGCTCACCCGAAATCACCAGCTGGGCAAGGCTTCGGATATAACCCGATTTCTGCCGCGACATTCCGGCCGCTCGAAGCTGCTCGTCGCTGGCGGCAAGCAGGAGCGCCAGGTCCGGTGGAGATCCGAACGCGGCCTCGAGCTTCGACCACATGGACCGCGCGGCGGCCACGCTGACCTGCTGGCCGACGATCGTTCTAAGAAGCGTCGTCGCGCCCCGATCGCTGCTCCGCGGCTCGGGAAAGCCGAACTTCTCAACGACCCCGGCGAATGCCGCCTCACGTCCAGCGAGCGCTTCCACGGCGGTCTTGATGCTTTTCCTGGTGCGGACCATCAGGCGATGCTCGCCGCATATAAAGCGACCGCGGCCGCGTTCGAGACGTTCAGGCTTTCGACCGCATCGCCGATCGGAAGGCGAGCGAGCGCGTCGCAATGCTCGCGCGTGTTGGGTCTCAAGCCCGGTCCCTCCGCTCCGAGCACAAGCGCTACGCGCTGAGAACCCAGCGCTTCCTTCAGCTCCATCTCTGCATCTCCAGTCAGGCCGATCCTCCAAAATCCCGCTTCGCCGATTTCCTCGAGCGCCCGGGCGAGGTTGACCACACGCACCCATGGGACGCGTTCGAGCGCTCCCGACGCGGCCTTCGCCACCACGCCGCTTTCGGGCGGCGAATGGCGGTCCTGGGTCACCATTCCGATCGCACCGAAGGCTGCTGCCGACCGCAGGACCGCCCCAACATTATGAGGGTCCGTAACCTGGTCGAGGACCAGCAGGACCGAGCGCTCCGGCGCATGCACGAGAATTTCGTCGAGCCACGCACCTTCGAGTGCCTCGACTTCGATCACCACGCCTTGGTGCGGTGCGTCGCCCGGAACCAGGCGAGCGAGATCCTGGACGTCGGCCAGCGTGACCGGGACCTCTGTCGGGAACTGCATGAGCGCCGCAGACTCCCGGGTGGCCCAGGCCCGCAGCACCTTCCGCTGAGGGTTGTCGAGCGCGGAGGCGACGGCGTGCTTGCCCCAAAGACGCGGGCGATTGGGCGTCCCATGACTCTGGTGCGATTTTTTGCGCCGCGACATTGGCCCCCAATGGGGAGACAGCGCCGCCCGCGCAACCATGCTTATGCACCCGGACCAGGGGGCGGATGCTGCGATTATCAGGGCGGGCGCGACTTACGCGCCTTAGTATGCCTTTGCGGCCTGGATGGCTTCGCTCTGGCCGTCCTAGTTCAGGTGTCTCGAGGAGGGAGCTCCCGATAGCGCTCGACCCGCCAGGTCCCGATGGCGAGGAGCAACACAATGGGATAGGCCCAAAACGCCATTGCCGCTCCGTAGGCGCGGGGAAGCAAGTCGATATCGATGGCTTTGAGCATGTGGCCCATCATGGTCGTCAGCTGCAGGCCGGCGACCCACAGCGGCCAAAATCGTTCGGAGCGCAGGGCAACGGCCAGAAATCCGCTGAAAACCGCAATATCGACAAGCATGACCGGAGTCTCCACGCTCGCGAACCGATTAGCGAGCGGAGAGATCACCAGATGTGTCGCAAGTGCGCCGGCGACACAGATGATGCCGACCAGGCGCTCGTCACGGGTACCACGCAGAAATGCGTAGACCGCGACGAGCGCAAGCAAGATACGAAACAGCGTCGGGGCCATGGTTCAGGCTCGATCCGAACACGCGGGCGCGTGTGTGGTCAATGCCTTTTCAGGCCACGATGCGGAGGTCGGTACGGCCGTGAGCTGGCGGACATTCCTCGTCGCCGAACGCGACTGTGCGCAGGCCGGGGACCTTGCCCTTGGCAGCGACCAGCTCGCCGTGACAGGCGACGATGGATCCGCGAGCCGCGACCAGGCTGGCAAGTGCGCTGGAGATTTCCGCGAGCGCGGCGTGGATCGGTGCAGGTCCGACGCGGGCGACCGAACTGGCGTGCATCATCCGGGTCTGAAGTTCGGCGATTTCTGCCAGCGTGGTGTCCATGCTGTCCTCGACTGCGCGGACTTGGGTCGCGACTTCGTAAGCGGCATTTTCGATCATCTGTTTGCGCATGACTGCTCCTTCCCCGGCGCGCTCCCGCGCCGGAGTGGCTGTCGGATTGATCTGGAGTAGTCGGCGGGAGTTAGCTCTTCAGAAGTCTGGAGAGGCTTTCGAGCCCGGCGAGATACATGCCCGCCGAGAACGCCGCTCCGATCGCGATCATCACGATCCAGAACAGCCTCTGGCCGACGCTCATCTCATTCCGGGGGTTGCTCCTCGTGGCGAACGGCAAAAACAGGGAAGGTCCGAAAGCGACGGCCCGTTGCTCGGTCCGGAAACCGGCCCCCTCGGCCTCCCCTGCGCGGTCAGCGTGCCGAATCTGATTCCTGACCGCGGCCCTTGGGTGACCGGATGGGCTGCCGCCCTCAATGTGCGGCGATTGATGTATCAAACGCTGATATGACCCGCGGTGCTGCGCAACCATGCGGGCCGCCTGGCTCCGGCGCTCGACCCCGAGGATATGGAGCGCGCCTCGAATTCGCTGGTCGACGGTGTGTGGAGAGATGTCGAGCTCAGTCGCGATCTCTTTCGACGACAAATGCTCGTTGACGAGGAGCAGGCAGTCGAGTTGACCAGCGCTCAGCCGCGCGACGCGCGCAGCTAATTCTTCCCCCGCAGAGCCCAGAGGCTCATGTGCGGTGTTCGGCACGCGCAGCCACTCCTCCAACGCTATCCCCACCCCGAACGCCATGGCCCCACTCTTAGCAGCGAGTCCAGCGATTAAGTTATTTCATAACGGATGAATTTGCCAGTTTTTCAACGATAGCTTTCACCCCTGTGGCGACACTGGTCCAATCTTGGGAAACTTGCAGTTCCAGTACGGGTTGGGGAGTTGTGCCGCCCTTTGCTCGACCGGGCTAGCGGTCGCGCCCAAACAAGAAGGCGTCTGCAAATGGTTCCATGCCGATGCTCTTGTAGAAATCGGCCGCGTCCGGATAGGCAAGGAGCAGGCACATTGACTCCGCTCCAGCCTCGCGGTGTGCGTGCTCCATCAAGCGCCTTCCAATTCCGCGCCCCTGAAATGCAGCGTCGACCGCGACGTCGGATAGATGGTGGGTCAGCATTCGCAGCCTTTGCGACGACGGCTGCGATGCGCGTCCGAAGCCGGCGTCCCTCGGGATTAGCCCGCCGTGACCGATTTCGTGGAGCAACGCATAGGACGGGTTGATGATGACCGCCGCGTGACCCACGCCCGGCACGGGATGCTCGTCGAAGAATTCCCAACCGGGCGAGATGAAGAGGAAGCGGTTAGTATCAATGGCCCACCGCCGGCTTCCGACATTGT
>JBKPKF010000178.1:0-18121 GCA_046730995.1 Pseudomonadota bacterium | reverse complement strand
ATTGTTATAGTGCATGAACGTCGAAGCCTGGGCGTCGATGCGAAGCCCGGTAAAGTTCGTGTCCATGATGAAGTTGACGACGCCCGCGACCGCGTCCGCGCCGTACACCGACGAGGCGCCGCCGGTGAGCACGTCAACGCGCTTCACGATCGAAGCCGGAACGAAGTTGATGTCCGCGATCGAGCCGAGACGAGGATCACCCGGCTGCAGGCGCCGGCCGTTGATCAGCACCAGGGTGCGAGCGGAGCCGAGGCCGCGCAGGTTGACCGAGGCCGTACCCGTTGAACCGTTCGAAATGTTCGAGCCCTGCGACGCGAACGACTGCGGCAGCGAGTTGATCAGATCCTCGGTGCGGGTCGTACCCGAAAGCTTGACTTCCTGGCTGCTGAGCACGGTAACCGGGCTGGCGGAGGTCAGGTTCGGCTGCGGGATGCGCGTGCCGGTGATGACGATGTCTTGCGCGGTTTTGATGTCGGCACCCTGCGCATTGGTCGTCGGAGGAGTGACCTGGCCGCCCTGCGGAGCGACGGTGTCCGGCTGGTTGCCCGTTGCCGAGTCCGGCGGAGTAGTCGTCTGCGCGTAGACAGGCGAAGCGGCCATGCTGGCGCCGACCAGAAGAGTCGTCGTGAGCAGGCGCTGACGGAAATCGAGCTTCATAGAATTCTTCCCCTTCACTAGCCGCGCCGGGGGCACGGCTGCCGTGGAACGGCAAACGCAACTTTGCCGAACTGCACCTTGTGATAGGTGAAGCTGCGAGATGCTGGCAACGGCTAGGGCTTGGTCGGACGCGAGTTGTCCAAGCGCTGTATCAATTTTGCAACAGCGCCTGCTTGTGCTTTTCGCCTTCGTCGGGATAGGCTTGCGCAAGATTGGCGGGAACCCACGAAAATGCGCAATTCTCTTCTGATTTCAGCGGCTTTGGCGATGATTGCAGCGAGCGCGGTAAGCGCGAAGCCGCCCGTTGCTACAGGCACTCCAGCCTCGATGCAGCGGCTTCTCCAATGCCGTTCGATTCAGGACGGTGCGCAGCGCCTCGCCTGTTTCGATCGCGAGACCGCAGCGGTCGACCAGGCGATCAGCAAGAGGGAGATGGTGCTGATCGACAAGCAGCGAGTGACACAGACGAAGCGCGCGCTGTTCGGCTTTTCGATCCCGGATTTCGGCGGCCTGTTCGGCGGCGCCGGCGACGAGGTGAAGGAGATTTCGAGCACCGTCGTCAGCGCCTCGCAGAACGGATATCTGGGATGGACGATCAAGCTTGCCGACGGATCGACGTGGGCTCAGATGGATGACGCCCAGCTCGGCCTTGAGCCGCGGAAGGGCGACAAGATCGTGGTCCACAGGGGAACGCTCGGCGCCTTCTTCATGCGCGTCGCGGGACAGCCTGGATTCAAGGTCAAGCGGGTCGGCTAGCAGCCCGCCGTTCGGCCTCCAGGCTTGCCGCGGCGTCGACATACGGCTCCTGGCGCTCGACGCTCCAGTATCTCAGCTCATGGATCGGAATTGGCGCGGCAGTCACCGCGCAAACGACGTGATCGCCGTCCGTCAGAAGCCGAAAGGTCCCGGGAAGGTAATGGATTCGAGCGGGCCGTCCGCTTCCACTCATCAGCATGTCTCTACTCCTCCGGCGGATCGAACAGGCCGGGTTGAGCACCGACATAAGGTTGCCGCCGCTTTCGCTCAACAGGTGGCGCAGGCGAAGCGCCATCAGTCACCGCGTTGATTTCCCCGTCCCCGAAGCGCAGCTTCAGTTCACGTGCGATGCGAGCGTCAGAAGCTTTCATTAGCGTTTTGCCCGAACGATCGGTGACCCGGGCGAAACCGCGCTGTAGCGGCCGCTCCGGGTGGGCCAGCCCGGCCATTTTCCAGGCGGCCGCAAGCTGGTCGCCGAGCCGCTCGATGCGCTGATCGATGAGCTCGCGCCGAAGCCGGCCGGTAACGAGGTTCATATCGGCGCGCGCGCCGCCCGCGCGCGCGGCCAGTGATCGCGGCAGCCGTTCGGAAAGCTCGTCGACCCGCTGATTGATCGGAAGGAAGATCGCCTGGGGTTCGGGCCAGCGGCAGACAGTAAGCTCGAAACGCTCGCGGCACCGTTCGGTACGGCGCGCCAGGCAATGCTGCGCCCGGTGCGACAGCTCTCCCAGCTGGGCAAACAGCTCCGAGCGCACCGGAACGGCGAGTTCCGCTGCGGCTGTAGGGGTCGGAGCGCGCAGGTCGGCCGCGTAATCGATCAGCGTCGTATCGGTTTCATGGCCGACGGCTGAAATCAGCGGGATTGGGGATTCGGCCGCCGCCCGAACGACTTCTTCCTCATTGAAAGCCCACAAATCCTCGATCGAGCCGCCCCCGCGAGCGACGATCAGCAAATCGGGCTTGGGATCAACAAGCGCGAAGCCGCGAATCGCCTCTACGATCTTCGCGGCCGCACCTTCGCCCTGGACCGGCACCGGCCAGAGGATGACGTGGGTCGGGCAGCGGTCCTCGAGGCGGTGAAGGATATCGCGAATGACCGCGCCGGTCGGCGAGCTGACGACCCCGATCACTCGGGGCAGGAACGGCAGTCGGCGCTTCCGCTCGACCGCGAACAGCCCTTCGGCAGCAAGTGCCTTGCGCCGTTTTTCGAGCAGGGCGAGCAAGGCGCCTTCCCCCGCCAGCTCCATCCGATCGACGACGATCTGATATTTGGAGCGGCCGGGATAGGTGCTGAGCTTGCCGGTCGCGATGACCTCCGCGCCATCCTCTGGCCGGAAGGAGAGCGCGGCGACACTGCTGCGCCAGATCACAGCGTCGATGCAGGCATTCTCATCTTTCAGGGTGAAATAGCAGTGGCCGGAGCCATGGCGCTTGAAGCCGCTGATCTCACCCCGAACACGAACCTGCGCAAACGCCGTCTCGATCGTCCGCTTGAGTGCTCCCGACAGCTCGCTAACGCTCATCGGAGGCGAATTGTCGCCGGGGGCGACGTTCGCTAACAGCGATCCTCGCGTGTCGTCAGGGAGATCCATGAATATTCTGCTTCTCGGGTCGGGTGGGCGCGAGGATGCTCTTGCCTGGCGCCTTAGGCAATCGCCCAGCTGCGGCCAACTGATTGCCGCCCCGGGCAATCCCGGAATTGGCCGCTGGGCGCGATGCGTGGCGGTCGATCCTTGCGATGCGACGGCAATCGTCGAGCTCGCGCTAAGCGCGGCGATCGACCTCGTCGTCATCGGGCCCGAAGCGCCGCTGGTCGCGGGAGTATCCGACGCTCTTCGCGAGGCGGGAATCGCCGTGTTCGGGCCAAGCGCAGCCGCCGCCCGGCTCGAAGGCTCGAAAGGCTTCACCAAGGACCTGTGCCGGCTCAACGGGATTCCGACCGCCGATTATGTGCGGATCGAACGCGCGGACGAAGGCCGTGCGGCGCTGGCGGCATTCGGCTTGCCGGTGGTGATCAAGGCCGACGGGCTGGCGGCCGGAAAAGGAGTCACCGTCGCCACGACGCGGGCCGAAGCCGAGGGGGCGATCGACGCTGCGGGAGATGCTCCGATCGTGATCGAGGAATATCTGGCGGGGGAAGAAGCGAGCCTGTTCGCGCTGGTGGATGGGGAGACGGTTGTCTTCCTGGCATCCGCCCAGGACCATAAGCGCGTGGGCGAAGGCGACACCGGCCCGAACACAGGCGGGATGGGCGCTTACTCGCCGGCCCCGGTGCTCACAGACGAGCTGCAACGCCGTGCTCTTGAGGAAATCGTGGAACCAACGGCCCGGGCGCTCGTGGCCGCAGGAACACCATTCAGCGGAATCCTCTATGCGGGGCTCATGCTCACTGCGGAAGGGCCCAAGCTCATTGAATATAATGTCCGCTTCGGCGACCCCGAATGCGAAGCGATCATGCCGCTGATCGACGGCGACTTTGCCGAGCTGCTGACTGTCGTGGCAACCGGCAGACTTGCGAGCATCGAAGCGCCGAAGCTTCGCCAGGAACATGCGGTGACGGTGATCGTCGCGGCGCGCGGCTATCCCGGAACTCCGACAAGCGGCGGGCTCATCCGGGCAATCGAAGCAGCCGAACAGGTCCCCGGGGTCACAGTCTTCCACGCTGGGACTGCGCTGAGCGACGGCGGGCTGGTCGCAAAGGGCGGGCGGGTCCTCGCCGTGACCGCCGTTGCAGACACATTCGCCAACGCGCGGGCGCGCGCCTATCGCGCCGTGGATCAGATCGATTTCGCCGACGGGTTTTATCGTCGCGACATCGGTTGGCGCGAGCTCGAACGGACTGAAGCGTGAACACGTTGTGGGCCTATTTCTGGCCGGTCCTTAGCACCGGGCTTCTGGCCGGCGGGCTGGGCGGACTCTTCGGTTTCAGGCGCCAGCGGCGGCTCCCATTGATCATTGCCGGACTTGTTGCGCTCGCGGCCGCTGCTCTGTGGCATGGCCCGCTTGGTGCCGCCAATCGATTGACGACGACGATTGAGCGGCAGGCGCGGCAGGCGCTCGATCATTACGAGATGACAAAGGTGACGGCGCACCTGCATCGCAGCCCGCTGACGCGGCGCCTGGTCCTGTCCGGTCCCGCCGACGATTTCCAGACCAGCGAGCTGGCCCGGCTACTCAGCCAATTGCCGGGCGTGAGCGGCGTCCGCTGGTCGGATCGGGGCGGCGGGTTTCCGCTCGTCGCGGAGGGGGAACTGGCCGCGATGCTCGGCTTTCTTGGCGGATTGTTGATCGCTTATCTGATCGAGCTTCGCCGTCGCTACAACGCTGAATGGACATGGTGACCGGAATGGACGTGGTTCAAAATTATTGGTGGCTGATCGTCATTCTTCTGGGGCTGGTCGTCCTGGTCATGCTCTTTCGGCCGCGCCAACAAGTACGCCTGTCGGACAACACCCCCGTCCGGCCACACATGCAGCAGTCGAAGCGAACGGAAGGCCGCGGGCTCGCCGGGGAAGCGGCGGCGGCAACGAGCGACGTCACTGGCCAGCTGCTCGGCGCCCCGGTGCGCCGCGAGCTCGCTGGCGAGATTGAGCCCGGCGACGATTTCTCCCGGATGAAAGGGGTCGGGCCGAAGTTCGCCGACGCCCTCCACGCGCTTGGCTTCAACCGCTTCGAGCAGCTCGCTCATCTCACTCCGACCGAGATCGAGCGGCTCGACGCGCAACTCGGAGCGTTTAGCGGGCGGCTGGCGCGCGACCGCGTGGCCCAACAGGCCGACTATCTCGCTCGCAACGACATCGACGGATACGAACAAAGGTTCGGCAAGCTTTAGCTTGCGGCTGCCGTTTCGGTCCCCGCCGGCTTGCGCCTGGGTCGCGAGGCGATGAGTTTGTCGATCTTGCGGCCGTCCATGTCGACGACCTCGAAGAACCAGCCGTCGTGGCGGAACTTCTCGCCGGTCTCGGGCAAATGTTTGAGGACCGAAAGCGCGAATCCGGCAACGGTGGAGTAATCGCGTTCGTTGGGCAGATTCACTCCAAGACGATCGGAGAGAAGGTCGGCGCTGGCCGCGCCGGACACCAGCCAGCTGCCGTCGTCGCGCTCGACCAGCGGCGGCTCCTCGCCTTGTTCAACGTCGTGGGCGAAAGTGCCGGCGAGTGCGGCGAGGATGCTCCCTGGGGTCACGATCCCGTCGAAATGGCCATATTCATCGTGCACGAGCGCGAGCGGCACGTCAGCACTTCGAAGCACCGTGAGCGCGTCCATCGCATCCATGAGGTCTGGGATGACGGGCGCCGTCCGGCACAGGTCCCCAAGCTCGATCGGCCGGCCTTCGAGCACTGCGGCGAGGACATCGCGGGTCTGGATCACTCCGACGATGTTGTCGACCGAGCCGCCCGCGACCGGGATACGGCTGTGCGGCGTATCGAGCAGCGCAGCACGAACGTCGTCAGCCGTCGCCCCGACGTCGATCCAGTCGACGTCGGTTCGCGGAGTCATCACTTCCCGCACGGGCCGGTCAGCAAGGCGGACGATTCCGGAAATCATGGCCCGCTCGTCCTCCTCGAGGACCCCGGCCGTCTGCGCTTCGGCGACGACCAGGTGCAGTTCTTCCGCGGTTACGTGATTTTTCGACTCACGGTTGAGGCCGAACAGGCCCAAGATGAGCGCGCTCGAACGCTCCAGCACCCAAACGAACGGCGCGGTGACGATCGAAAGCCAGCTCATCGGCCGTGACATGACGACTGCGATCGGCTCCGGTGACCGGAGGGCGATCTGCTTGGGGACGATCTCGCCGATCACGAGCGAAACGTAGGTCGTGAGAAAGATGACGAGGCCGAAGCCGACGGTATGCGCTGTATTCGGGTCGAGACCGAGAAACTGCATACGCGCTGCTGCCGGCTCTCCAAGCTTTTCGCCCGAGAAAGCGCCGGCGAAGATCGCGATCAGGGTGATGCCGCTCTGCACGGTCGACAGGAAACGCCCGGGATCTGCGGCCAGATCGAGCGCGCATTTAGCGCCGCCGCTGCCGGTCTTTGCCAAGGCCTTCAGCCGCGCTTCGCGCGACGAGACGATCGCCAGCTCGCCCATGGCCAGGACGCCGTTCAGCGCGATCAATGCTAGGATCAGCAGGACGTCGAGCCAGGGAATGGGGGGAAGCGTTTCGCTCATCGGCGTTTCATAAGTCTAGCGTGACGATAGCGCGCTCCACAAGCTGCTGATGGTTCACCCATGGAACCATCCGTGCCATGGGCCGGTTTCATCGCGTCATCCCCTGGAGAGACAGCCAATGATTCCTGCCCGCATCACCATCGCGGTTGGACTGTGCGCCTTATTGCTGTCGGGATGCGGCGTGGGGCCGTTCGCGCAGCCCGCCCCACCGCCCGTGCGACCTGCAGCATTCACTGCGCTCGGCGTTTCCGCCGCTTATTTGAACGGTGATGTGATCGGCGGAACAAGGACCCGCGCCGCGAAGATACGGGCCGCAAAGATTCGCCCGCTCGTGCCGGCGATGGTCCCGAGCTACATGTATCGCGCGGAGCAGGAGTTGAGGCGGCAGACGGCCGGCATCGGGATCGACGTGATTCGCCTTCCCGACGGAGTCCTGGTTCGGGTGCCCGCGATCATGACCTTCGATCCGGGCAGCGCGGCGATCAAGCCGCAGATCGACGCGACCCTTACGGAGGTCGCCCGCACCCTGAAGACTTTCAACCAGACCTATGTCGACGTGCTCGCGCATACCGACACGTCCGGCACGCCATCGGGCAACCTCGCGCTGTCGCAGAAAAGGGCGACTGCAGCCGCGGCCTTCCTCGGAAAGCACGGAGTCGCAAAGGCGCGGATCGCGGCGCGCGGCCTGGGCGAGGCCGCGCCGCTCTACGCTGTCGAAACGACCGAGACCGAAAAAGCCGCGAACCGCCGGATCGAGATCCGGCTGGTGCCCTATCGCGGCTAACGCCGTTCGGCGAAAAAACGGCGCAGAAGCTCGGCCGATTCGTCCTCGCCGATCCCGCCGAGAAGGTCCGGCCGGTGATGACAGGTCGGCTGGGCAAATATCCTCGCGCCGTGGACCACGCCGCCCCCCTTTGGGTCCTCCGCACCGAACCGCACCGCCTTCAACCGCGCGAGCGAAGCGGCCGCAGCGCACATCGCGCATGGCTCAAGAGTCACCCACAAAGTGCAATCATCGAGGCGGGACGTGCCAAGCTTCCCCGCAGCGGCGCGGATCGCCTCGATTTCGGCATGGGCGGTCGGGTCGGATGAGCCGCGCATTGCGTTGCGCGCCTCGGCGATGATCGCTTCGCCCAAGGTCACGACGGCTCCGACCGGAACTTCGCCGTCGGCGGCGGCTTCGGCCGCAAGGTCGAGCGCCCGGCGCATCGGTGACGGTAGCGGAAAGGTCACGCACCGGGACTAGCCAAGCCAGCCCGCTGTGTCAGCTACATCGCATTGACCTGGTTTTGATCGACCTGGTTGGCCGGCGGCTTCACCTCGACCGCGGGCACCTTCACAGTCGCGTTGCGCGTACCGATCTCGACCGATCCGGTCTCGACGTCGAACTTGGGAGTCTGCCCGCCCTTTGCGACGACGCCGTTGGTCGTTGCGCTGAGTTCGGGTGCCTGCGCGCCACGGATCTGGTTGATATCGAGGAAGCCCGTCGCGACACCGGCGAGAAGCGCGAGCACGACGATGATCAGGATAAGGAGGATCACGCGCATATTCATTCTCCGCTGGGCTGCCCGATGCCACAACGCCGACAGCGGTACGGAGTTTCTGTGTGTCCCCTCGGCACGACATTGACGAGTTCGGCCCCACCCGCTAACGCGCGGCGCTTTCCGGGGCACCTCCAGGTGCTCGAACCAAAATCAGGATTGAGACCATGTCGCGGGTTTGCGAGCTGACCGGCAAGGGCCGGCAGGTGGGCAACAATGTTTCCCACGCCAACAACAAGACGAAGCGCACGTTCCTGCCGAACCTGCAGAACGTCACGCTGATCTCGGACGCTCTGGGACAGAGCGTGAAGCTGCGCGTTTCGACGCATGGCCTGCGCTCGGTCGAGCATGTCGGCGGCCTCGACAACTGGCTGTTGAAGACGAGCGACGACAAGCTTTCGGCCAAGGCCCGCAAGCTCAAGCGCGAGATCGCCAAGAAGGCTTCCGAGCAGGCCGCCTGACCCGCTCTAAACTTCTGAAGCTCAACGGAAATTCCTGAACGCAGGCTGCATCCTGCGTTCAGCGTCCATTGCCCACGAATCGCATATAGCCTCGTCATCCGACGGGGTTTTCCCCTTTTCCCCGTCACGTCTGGAAACAGGCAAGTTCCCTCGCGTCGCGTAACGAGGGGGGCCCGACGCGCGTAATCGTGTCGGGCCCAATTTTTTATGGGGTGTCGAACAAGTTGGCGAGCTGTTCCACCATCGCTCCGGCGAGCTGGTCGGCATCCATGATCGTGACCGCACGCTCATAATAGCGGGTGACGTCGTGGCCGATGCCGATCGCGATCAGCTCGACCGTCGAGCGCTTCTCGATCCACTCGATCACCTGCCGCAAATGCCGCTCCAGGTAGGAGCCGCCGTTAGCGCTCGCTGTCGAATCGTCGACTGGTGCGCCGTCTGAGATCACCATCAGGATTCGTCGCTCCTCGGGCCGGGCGATGAGCCGATTGTGGGCCCAGAGCAGGGCCTCTCCGTCGATATTCTCCTTGAGCAGGCCCTCGCGCATCATCAGGCCCAGGTGGCGCCGGGCATGGCGATAGGGCTCGTCGGCGCGCTTGTAGACGATGTGCCTCAGGTCGTTGAGTCGGCCGGGGCTGTGCGGGCGGCCGTCGGCGAGCCACGCCTCGCGGCTCTGCCCGCCCTTCCAGCCGCGGGTGGTGAAGCCGAGGATTTCGGTCTGGACACCGCAGCGCTCGAGCGTCCGCGCGAGAATGTCGCCGCAGATCGCGGCAATGGCGATTGGCCGGCCGCGCATCGAGCCTGAATTGTCGATCAGCAGCGAAACCACCGTGTCGCGAAATTCGGTGTCGCGCTCGATCTTGAAGGACAGCGCATGGCGCGGGTTGACGATGACCCGGGCAAGCCGAGCAGCGTCGAGCAGCCCTTCTTCCTGGTCGAAATCCCAGCTTCGCGCCTGCTGCGCCAGAAGCCGGCGCTGGAGCCGGTTCGCGAGGCGGGTGACGACGTTCGAAAGGCCGCTCATCTGCTGATCAAGGTAAGCACGGAGCCGCCCGAGCTCTTCTTCGTCACACAGCTCCTTCGCCTCGACAATTTCATCGAAACGCGTCGAATAGACGTGGTAATCCGTTTCTGGCGCGAGCTCCCAATTGCGGCGGCCGGCGGCCGCGAACAGGCTGTCGGTGACGTCCTCACCGGCGACCGATTCCTGCTCGCCCATTTCCAGTTCATCGGCGGCGCTCTCATCGGCGTCGCCTTCCTGAGCCTCGCCGCGCATTTCGACGTCGCCGCCAGCGGGGGTCGAATCCTCCCCTTGTTCGGTCGCATCCTCGCCGCCGCCCGGTTCGCCCTCGGCCTCGTCCCCGCCCTCGTCCGGCCGATCCTCCCCGACGTCTTCCGCGGTCGCGAGCTCGAGATCCTCCAGCAGCTGCCGCGACAGCCGGGCGAAGGCGGTCTGGTCGTCCAGAGTCATCGCTAATGCGTCGAGCTCGGCCCCTGCCTTCTTTTCGATCCAGGGTGTGATCAGGCTGAGGCCGGACAGTGCGGCCTGGGGGGGAGCCTCGCCGGTCAGGCGCTCGCGGGCGAGCAGGCCGACGGCGGTCGAAAGCGGCACTTCCTCGGCTGTGCGGGCACGAATGATGGCATCGCCGCGCACGCGGGCCTCGGCGAGCCGGTTGAGGTTTTCGCGAACGCCGCCCATGGCTCTGGCGCCAAGCGCTTCGACCCGCGCCGTTTCGAGCGCGTCGAATACGGAGCGAGCATCGGCGTCGGCGGGGGCGTGCCGGGCGTGGAGCTTCGCGTCATGGTGGCGGAGCTTCAGAGCGACCGAGTCCGCGGCTCCGCGCGCTTCGGCGACCAGGCGCGGTTCGAGCGCCGGGCCCGGAGAAGGCACGCGAGCCGTCTTCCCGGACGCAGGAGCAGTGTCCGACGCGAACACCACGTCGACGTCCGAATCTTTGGCGATGGCCCGGGCCGCGCCGGCGAGAGCGCGGCGAAAAAGGTCGACGCGCTCGGCCATCAGGCCTTGCCGACGACGCTTTCGGGAAGATCCTCGCCGAACACGCGCTGGAAATATTCGGCGATCAGCGGCCGTTCCGCCTCGTCGCACTTGTTCAGGAACGACACCCGGAAGGCGTAGCCGATATCCCCGAAGATATGCGCGTTCTGCGACCAGCTGATCACCGTGCGCGGGCTCATCACGGTCGAGATGTCGCCGTTGATGAAGCCCTGGCGCGACAAATCGGCGACCTTGATCATCTTGCCGACGATCTCCTTGCCTCCGGGCTCGTCATATTCGCCCGACTTGGCGAGCACGATCTGCGCTTCGACCGCGGCAGGCAGGTAATTGAGCGTGGTGACGATGTTCCAGCGGTCCATCTGCCCCTGATTGATCGCCTGGGTGCCGTGATAGAGGCCGGTGGTGTCGCCAAGGCCGACAGTGTTGGTGGTCGCGAACAGCCGGAACCAGGGGTTCGGCCGGATCACCCGGTTCTGGTCGAGCAAGGTCAGCTTGCCCTCGGCTTCGAGCACGCGCTGGATCACGAACATCACGTCCGGGCGGCCGGCGTCATATTCATCGAACACGAGCGCGACCGGGTGCTGAAGCGCCCACGGGAGAAGGCCCTCGCGGAACTCGGTGACCTGCTGTCCCTCGCGAAGCACGATCGCGTCGCGGCCGACGAGGTCGATGCGGCTGATGTGAGCGTCGAGGTTGATCCGGATCATCGGCCAATTGAGTCGCGACGCGACCTGCTCGATGTGGGTCGATTTGCCCGTGCCGTGATAGCCCTGGACCATGACCCGGCGGTTCTTCGCGAAGCCGGCGCAGATCGCCATCGTCGTGTCCGGATCGAACACATAGGTCGGGTCGAGATCGGGAACGCGCTCGTCGGCCTCGCTGAAGGCCGGAACCTCCATGTCCGAATCGACTCCAAACGCCTCACGCACTTTCACGACGCGGTCGGGAACGGCCATGAGCGTCTCCGCGCGGCTTTCTGGATTCACATTGGAAATATCAGTCATCGCCAGGGGCCTTACGGGAATGGCGCGCGCGCCTCAACGTGTCTCCACTTTCTCAGGGAGCGGGAACAGGGTTACGAAACGCTTCGCCAGCTCCATATCTCCGGTGACCTCGATCGTTTCGAACGGCGCGCCGCCGTGGATGACCCCGGCAACGGCGCTTGGCGCGCCGGTAAAGGTTACGTCGCAATCGTCGGCATTGCCTCGTGCGACGTCCAACCGGCCGTCGTGCACCGTTGCGACGTAGGCCGCTTCCCCAAGACGAAAACAGATACGAGCGTCGATTCCCTCAGCTCGTTCGGGGGAGATCAGGGTCTGGAGCGACATGATCACTGCCACGTGGCTCATCGGCAATGTCGGGTCGTGCAGCGGGCTCCGTGCCGCCCATCGACCGAGTGAGGCAATCACCGGTACGGCTTCGAGGCCCCAATCCGTCGCTTCGTAAACCTGCACCGATGCGGGCGGCGGAAGCTTGAGCTTGCGAACCAGCCCACGTGCCTCGAGCTCGGTCAGCCGCTGGGTGAGGACGTTGGCGCTGATCCCCTGGAGGTCGGCCTTGAGCTCCGAGAAGCGGCGCGGCCCGTAAGCGAGCTCCCGCATGACGAGCATCGCCCAGCGTTCGCCGAGCAATTCCATCGCATGGGCGAGGCCGCAAGCGTCGTCGTACCGCCGCTTTTCCTCGCTTTGCCGTTGTTTAGTTACTTTTTCTAACTGCATAGTTGCAATTTATAACTTCATCCGTCAAAAGGCAAGCGAATCGAGTCGCGAACAGGAGGAAAAACGATGCCGCGCATGATTTTCGTGAACTTGCCGGTCGAGGATCTGGAAATATCAAAGGCGTTATATGAAGCGTTCGGGTTCCGTAAGGAACCCAAGTTTAGCAATGAGGCCGCGGCCATGATGGTGCTCTCTGACACCATCTCGGTGATGCTGCTCACACACCCCTTTTATGCAACGTTCACCCGCAAAGTGATTGCCGATGCGCACGCCAGCAGTCAGGTGCTGCTCTGCATTTCCTGCGACAGTCCCACCGACGTCGATCGCATAACCGACGCCGCCGGTGCGGCTGGGGGCAAGGCTGACGTCAGCCCCAAGCAGGACATGGGTGGCATAATGTACGGCCGCAGCTTCGAGGACCCGGACGGCCACACGTGGGAACCGATGTGGATGGACCCGGCGTTCGCCGAACAGGGCGCGCATCCGGTCGAAGAAGCGGCAACCGAAGCCGCCGCGTAACATTCGCAGACTAGGAGGGAAGAATGCCAATCAATTCGAACGCGGCGATCGAGATCACCGCCTTTAGCTGGGTGCCCGATTTCGCCCAGGGCCTGGTCCGCGACCTGCGCGCCCGCTGGGCTCTCGAGGAGGCGGGGCTCGATTACCGGGTCCGCCTGGTGGGCCAGGAACGCCCGCCCGAATATCTGCTCGAGCAGCCGTTCGACCAGGTGCCATGCTTCAGCGACGGCACCGTCAAGATTTTCGAGACGGGCGCGATCGTCCAGTACATCGGCGAGCAGAGCGAGGCGCTGTTGCCGAACGACCCACAGGGCAAGTTCCGCGCAATCCAGTGGACCTGTGCCGCCCTCAACAGCGTCGAGCCGGCCTTCATCAATCTCCTGCTGATCGACCTTTTCTTCACCGGTGAAGAGTGGGCCAAGCTGCGCCGCCCGGGCGCTGAAGACTTCGCCAAACTAAAGCTGCGGCGAGTGTCCGAATGGCTCGGAGACAAGCAATGGCTGGAGGGCGACCGCTTCACCATCGGCGACTTGCTAATGGTCACAGTGCTTCGCTTCCTCCGCCACACCGAGCTGGTCGCGCAATTCCCCAATCTCGCCGATTATCTGAAGCGTGGCGAAGCACGCCCGGCATTCCAGCGCGCGCTCGCCGACCAAGTGGCCGTTTATGCCGCCAACCAACCCCAACTCGAAACCGAAGGAGCAGCAGCATGACCTATTTCGAAGGATTCGTTCTCGCCGTTCCCACCACAAACAAGGACGCCTTTACGGCCCACGCCGGGCAAGTCGCCGGCTTCGCGCGCGAATTCGGAGTCGCCCGGCAGCTTGAGGCCTGGGAGGACGACGTTCCAGAGGGCAAGGTCACCGACTTCCGCAAGGCGGTCGATGCCAAGCCGGACGAAAAGATCGTCTTCTCCTTCTTCGAATATCCCTCGAAGGCGGAGCGGGACGCTTCGAACGAGAAGTTTCGTAGCGATTCGCGCCTGCAGCCGCTCGCCGAGAAGTCGCCATTCGATGCCAAGCGCATGATCCTCGGCGGCTTCGAGGCAATCGTCGAGGAAGGTCAGGGCGGCGGCGCATATACCGACGGTTTCGTCGTCCCTGTCCCGCAGGATAAGCGCGAAGATTATCGCGCGCTCGCGGCGAAGATGGCGAAGGTCTTCCGCCAGCACGGCGCAACGCGCGTCATCGAGGCGTTTGGCGATGACGTGCCGAAGGGCGAAGTCACCGATTTCTACCGGGCGGTGAAGGCCGAGGACGGCGAAGGCGTCGTCTTCTCTTTCATCGAATGGCCCGACAAGGCTACGCGCGACGAAGCCTGGAAGGCGATCATGGCCGACGAAAGCCTGAAGCCGCAGGGCGAGATGCCCTTTTCCGGCCAGCGCATGTTCTGGGGCGGATTCGAGAAGGTCCTCGACACCGCCGACGCGCGGGCTCCCGTCACCGCCTGACCGACCGGTTTAAAGTTTAGGAACAAGGAGATCGAACCATGAGTGACGTTCGAGAAGCAGCCACGCCCGCGACGGCCAACGAAAATCCCAATCCCACGGGCGACTTCATCTGGTACGAACTGATGACGCCCGATGCCGAAGGCGCGAAAGCATTTTACGACGCCGTCGTCGGCTGGAACATCAGCGAAGGCGCGCCGGAGTTCCAGGGCTATCGCATGATCGTCAGGAGCGACGGAGGCAATGCCGGAGGTGTTCTGCCGCTCACCGACGAGATGCAGCAGCACGGTGCACGGCCGACCTGGCTCGGTTATGTCAGCGTGGCTGACGTCGACCGATCGGTTGCGGCGATCGAACAGGGGGGCGGCAAGGGCCTGATGCCGGCATTCGACATCCCCAATGTCGGCCGCATCGCGATGGTCGCCGACCCGCAGGGCGTGCCCTTCTATGTGATGAAACCGACCCCGCCGGAGCCCAAGGCGCAGAGCGATGTCTTCTCGCCTGAGGCGGAGCAACGCGTCGGCTGGAACGAGCTCAGCACCAGCGACCCCATCGCCGCGCGCAAGTTCTACACCGACCAGTTCGGCTGGCGCAGCGACGAGTTCATGGATATGGGCGAGATGGGCGAATACCGCTTCCTCGAGCAGGACGGAACGCGCATCGGCGCCCTGTGCGGAGTGATGCAGGGCCAGCCCCCGAGGTGGCGCTTTTATTTCCGAGTGCCGTCGATCGCGAAGGCCAAAGGCACGGCCGAGCAAAAAGGCGGCACCATCCACATGGGACCCCACCAGGTGCCGACCGGCGATTACATCATCATCGGCACGGATCCGCAGGGCGCAGAGTTCGCGCTGGTCGGCGGGCAGTAGGTCCAGCCATGAAGACGGCGGCAATCCTCATCGCTCGGCTATTGATTGCGTTTGCCTTCGCGCAGGGGGCCGCTTTCAAGTTCGAGTTCGTGGGCATGGATGCAACCGCAGGCGAGATTGCAGGAGCGGGGTTCCCCTTCCCGCTCCTGCTCGCCTGGGTCGCCGCCTTTTTCGAGATCGCGCTCGCGATCGCATTCCTCACCGGGCTGTTCTTCCGGGAGGCCGCGATCGTTGGCGCCGCATATGTGCTGTTTCTGGCCTTCTCTTTTTATGGGCCGGAACAATGGCACGGCAACCTGATGACTTACGGACTGTTCACCAGTCACTTGCCCTTCATCGCCGGACTTCTTTTCGCGGCGGCATATGGCCCCGGAACCACACTCGTTCTGACGCCCAAACTCACATCAAGGAGGAAATGATGGCCAACAAACTGACCACCTGCCTGTGGTTCGACAAAGGCGAGGCGCGCAAGGCGGCCGAATTTTATGCCTCCGTCTTCCCCGACACGAACGTCGGCGCGCGCCACTCGGCGGTGTCCGATTTTCCGGGCGGAAACGAAGGCGAGGAGTTGACGGTGGAATTCACCCTGCTCGGCCAGTCCTTCGTCGGCCTCAACGGCGGACCCAATTTCAAGCCGAATGAAGCCGTCAGCTTCATGGTCGTGACTGAAGACCAGGAAGAGACCGACCGTTACTGGAACGCGATCGTCAGCAACGGCGGCGCAGAAAGCCAGTGCGGCTGGTGCCGGGACAAGTGGGGCTTTTCGTGGCAGATCACGCCGCGCGTGCTCCTCGATGCCGTGAGCAACCCCGACCGCGCCGCGGCCAAGCGCGCGTTCGAGGCGATGATGCCGATGCGGAAGATCGACATCGCCAAGATCGAGGCCGCGCTCAAGGGCGAGTCGGTCAATGCGTAAGCTCACCGGCGCCATCTTCATTTCGCTCGACGGTGTTATCCAGGCGCCCGGCGGTCCGGAAGAGGATCCGACGAGCGATTTCCGCTTCGGCGGGTGGGTCCAACCTTACTGGAGCGACATGAAGCCCTTCGAAGACATCATCATGGGTGAATATGACCTGCTGCTCGGTAAGCGTACCTACGACATCTTTGCAGCTTACTGGCCCGACAACCGGGACAATCCGATCGGGGAAAAGTTTCAGCGCATCAACAAATATGTGCTGACCCATTCGGACGAGCCGCTCAGCTGGGAGAATAGCAGCAAGCTGTCGGGCGAAACGGCAGATGCGGTCGCCGATCTCAAGCGCAGCGACGGCCGGGACTTGCTCATTCAGGGGAGCAGTACTCTGTACGCGCCGCTGCTCGGCGCTGGGCTGATCGATCGGCTCGTACTGATCACTTTCCCGGTCATATTGGGAAAGGGGAAGCGCATCTTCGACGGCTCGCAGGCGCCTGGCGCATTCAAGCTCGTCGATCATTGCGTGTCCGACAAGGGCGTCGTCCTCATGGCCTTCGAGCCGGCCGGTGAGGTGAAGACCGGGACCTTCGCGACGAAAGAGCCGAGCCAGGCCGAAATCGAACTGCGGGAAAAGATCAGGGAAGGGACCTGGTGAGCCTTCAGCTCTACGGGCACCCCTTCTCGTCCTACACCTGGAAGACGCTGATCCCGCTTTATGCGAACGGGACGGTCTTCGAGTTCCGCGCGCTGGGGCCGGACCACCCTGAAAACGGCGCGATCGTCGCAGCGGCGCATCCGGCGGGCAAGTTCCCGGTGCTGGTCGATGGCGATGTAACGGTGGTCGAGGCGAGTGCGATCGTTGAACATCTGGCTGTGCATTATCCGGGGGACGCGCCGCTGATCCCGGCCGACCCGGCAGTTGCCGCGACGGCGAGGATGCTCGATCGGATATTCGACAACTATGTAATGGCAAACGTGCAACGCGTTGTCGGCGCTTACATCCCCAATGTGGAGAACCCGGACCCCGCCGAAATCGCCGGTGGCAAGGAAGGCCTGAGCCGCGCCTATCGCTGGCTCGAACGTTGGCTCGGGGCCAATGCCATGCCGCCGCACGTCTCGCTCGTCACCTGCGCCGCAGCGCCCTCGCTATTCTATGCCGACTGGGTCGAGCGCATTCCCGGCGACTGCCCGCGACTTTCGGCGTTGCGCGCCGAATTGCTCGCGCTCCCGCCGGTAGCCCGCTGCGTTGACGAGGCCCGGCCTTATCGCCCCTTGTTCCCGCTCGGAGCGCCCGACCGCGATTAAGCGAGCGCCTGGGACTTCCGCAGCAGCTGATAGGCTTCGATCACTTCCCGGAGGCGGCCTTCGTGCGACCGATCTCCGCCGTTCTTGTCCGGGTGGAAGCGGCGGACGAGATGCGAGTAGCTTTGCCGCAACGCGTGCCGGTCGGCATCTTCGCCCAGCCCAAGCACGCCAAGCGCACGCCGCTCGGCCTTGCTGAACCGCGACGGCTTGCGTTCCCTGATGTGCCCGAACCGGGTTGAGATCGCGTCGAGCGGGTCGGAAAAATCACTCCACCGCGGCGGCGGGTCGCCGCCGTTCGCGGCGAACTTGCGGCTCGGCGGGCCCCAGCCCGCGAGCGGCGATTGGGCGTCGGCGATCTCTTCAGGGCTCATTCCATCGAAGAAATTGTATTTTGAATTGTGCTCACGGACGTGATCGAGGCACAGGAACCGCCAGCTTCCCGGCCCGTCGAAGTTCGCCGGCTGGAGCGGCGCCTTGAATTCGCCGGGCGCGCCGCATCCCGGGACGGCGCATTTTGCCCTCGCCCCTTCGACCCGGCCGTGCCAACGGGTCTGCGTCATTTCCGGCCAGGCCATTCCAGGACGATCGTCTCGCCCGGACCGAGCGCAGCCCAGCGAGCACTGAAATTCGCGATCCTGTCACGGATCCTCGCGACTGCGGAATCGTCCATCGCCGGAAACGCGACCAGCGACTGAGCACATCCAGCCTCCGCCATGTAGGTCACGCCCGCCGGATCGCCCGCGCCGCCG
>JBKPKF010000177.1:0-3386 GCA_046730995.1 Pseudomonadota bacterium | reverse complement strand
GGCCCAAATAGAAATGGGGGCCGGCATTGCTGCCAGCCCCCACTGCGCCGAGCGAAGGATCTGCCGGTGTTCGTAACCTGGTTCAAGTAACCCGAAGGCCCCAAGAACCCGCTCTCGATCCTGGCTCACCAGCTCAGGCGTCGCTTTCCATCAAACAACTCCCTCTTGCGAGGAGCTAAACCGGTCTACGTGGTTGACGACCCGGAGGATCGCTCGCCTTTAAACCTGTCCAGCCTGACCCGAAGGTCAAAACCGTCCGATGTTCCGCGGCCCTTCTTGGGATGACCCCTTACTGTGTCCCGCTTTGCTCACCACGATCCACAAGGAACCGCAGGAACCGCGTCGCACAACAGGAAGACATCTCTTCCGGCGCCTCTTCCCGGCTGGCCCCGCTTCCGCTCCCGAAAGAGCCTCAACATTGCCTGCCGGCGGAGATCGGATCTTTGGCCCTGCCGCCCATCTTGCCGTTGCCGGCTGTCTGAGAGGCCGGGACCGCCGTCCCGATCACCAAGTCACCTTGCACATCTCATCCGAGTCGCAAAAGCGAAAAATTTGGCGAGAAGCCTGTGGATAACGGGGATATCGGTAACAACCGATGGAACCTTTGCCGGAACCCGACTCGAGAGCTGGATTCGGTATCAGGGCCACCGCTCTTCGGTTGCCGTTCCGTTCTCCCCGGCTTACCTCGGCCAAGTGCCTGAATCGCCTGCGCTCAACCCCGAACCGCCCTATCTCGACGGCCTGAACGCGCCGCAGCGCGAAGCCGTGCTGACGACGGAAGGGCCGGTGCTGGTGCTCGCAGGGGCTGGGACTGGCAAGACCGCCGCTCTCACCGCCCGCCTCGCCCACCTGATCGCGAGCCGCAAGGCTTGGCCCAGCCAGGTGCTGGCCGTGACCTTCACCAACAAGGCCGCGCGCGAGATGAAGGGGCGGGTCGCGACCCTATCCGGCGGAGCGCTCGAGGGCATGCCGTGGCTCGGGACTTTCCATTCGGTTGCGGCGCGAATGCTCCGAAGCCATTCCGAGCTGGTCGGCCTCCAGTCCAATTTCAATATCCTCGACACGGACGACCAATTGCGTGTGATGAAACAACTGATCAGCGCAGCGGGCCTCGACGAGAAACGCTGGCCGGCCCGGCAGCTCGCCGGCCTCATCGATCGCTGGAAGAACCGCGGCTGGACCCCGGCGCAGGTCGATGCCGGAGAGTCCGAAGCCTTTGCCGCCGGCCGCGGCGCCGACCTTTACCAGCAGTACCAGGAGCGGCTGAAGACGCTGAACGTATGCGACTTCGGCGACCTCCTGCTCCATATGCTGGTGATCTTCCGCCGCCATCCCGACGTGCTCGGCAGCTATCGCGAGCGTTTCCGCTACATCCTGGTCGACGAATATCAGGACACGAACCAGGCACAATATGAATGGCTGAAGCTCCTTGCGGAGCCTCGGCGCAACCTGTGCTGCGTCGGCGACGACGACCAGTCGATCTATTCCTGGCGCGGCGCCGAGGTGGCGAACATCCTCCGCTTCGAAAAAGATTTCCCAGGCGCCAAACTCATCCGGCTCGAACAGAATTACCGTTCGACCAGTCACATCCTTGCGGCCGCCGACGGTCTCATCGCCCACAATGCCGGCCGGCTCGGCAAGACGCTTTGGACCGATGCCGGCGACGGCGAGAAGGTCCGGACGATCGGAGTCTGGGACGGGCCCGAGGAGGCTCGCCGGATCGGCGAGGAAATCGAATCGCACCAGATCCGCGGCGGTTCGCTTGACGATGTCGCGATTCTCGTTCGCGCCCAGTTCCAGACCCGCGAGTTCGAGGAGCGCTTTATCGCGATCGGCCTCAACTACCAGATCATCGGCGGTTTCCGCTTTTACGAGCGCGCCGAGATCCGCGACGCGATCGCCTATCTCCGCCTTATCCAGCAGCCCGCCGACGACCTCGCCTTCGAACGGATCGTCAACCAGCCGAAGCGCGGTCTCGGCGACAAGGCGATCGCGACGATTCACAAATTCTCGCGCGCGAGCCGCCAACCGCTGCTGATTGCAGCCGCCTCAATCCTTGGCACCGATGAGCTGACCCCTCAGGCCCGGCGCTCGCTCGGGAATTTCGTCGCCGATATCGCGAGATGGCGGGAAATGGCGTCGACCCTGCCCCACCCGGAACTCGCGCGGATCCTGCTCGACGAGTCCGGCTACACCGCGATGCTCCAGGCCGATCGCTCAGCCGAAAGCGCGGGCCGGCTCGAGAACCTCGGCGAGCTCACTCGCGCAATGGAAGAATATGAATCGCTCCAGGCATTTCTGGAGCATGTCAGCCTGGTCATGGACAATGACGAAGCGCGCGTGGGCGATCGGGTTACGATCATGACCATTCATGCCGCCAAGGGCCTCGAGTTCGACATCGTCTATCTGCCGGGATGGGAAGAGGGCGTCTTCCCGTCGCAACGCTCGCTCGACGAAGGCGGGCTTGCGGCGCTCGAAGAGGAACGGCGCCTTGCGTATGTTGCAATCACCCGCGCGCGGCGGAAGGCAACGGTCATGCATGCCGCGAACCGGCGCATCTACGGCCAGTGGACCAGCTCGATTCCCTCGCGCTTCCTTGCCGAGCTTCCGGATGCGAATATCGAGCAGGAAACGACGATGACGGGTGGCGAGAGCTTGTGGCGCGCCCAATGGTCCGAGCGTTCGGACCCCTTCGCCCATGTCGCCCGCCCGTCGCGCGGGCCCGGCTGGCAGCGCGCGACGCGCACCAGCTACAACCCCGAGCCTCAGCGGGTCATCGAAGCCCGCGCTTCCGCAATCAGCCTCGGCAATAAGGGCCGCGACGACCTCTCGCTCGGCCAGCGCGTGTTCCACGGAAAGTTCGGCTACGGCACTATCGCCGCGATCGAAGGCAACAAGCTCGAAATCGACTTCGAGAAGGCCGGCCGGAAAAAGGTGCTCGACAGCTTCGTCAGCGCTGGGTGAGTCAGGACGGCCCGCCAGAAAGCGAGCCGTCCTTCCCTCGCCGCGTTATGATTTGCTGGCGGTATATTTCGTCGTCGATCCGGCCTGCTTGTCCTCATAAATCACGCTGAGCTTGCCGTTCGCGCCCACGGTAGAGGTCGCGACCCCGGTGACTTTGCCGCCCCGATGGAAAGTCTCGCGGATGCCGCCATCGACCTTCTCGACCGTCACGGTCGTGCCGCCGATGTCACCCTTGATGGGAGCCTCGGCCCCGCCGATCTTGGCCGAGTAGCTCTGGCCGGCGGGCGAACTCATGTTCAGCGTGTCGCCGGCGAGTTGATAGGTCGTCGTCAGTCCCTCTTCCGTCACATTGTTGTACTTCTGCGGCTTCCATGACCCGGAAATGGCGTGTGCGCCGGCGGGGGCCGGGGCGACTCGGGACT
>JBKPKF010000176.1:0-6108 GCA_046730995.1 Pseudomonadota bacterium | reverse complement strand
AGCAACCCTTCGCCGCAACGCGGGTTGACTGCGAAGATGAACAGGTTCGGGGAACCCAAATGCGCGTTCTGATCGTCGAAGACGAACCCAATCTCGGGCGACAGCTGCGCTCGACGCTCGAAGGGGCGGGCTATGCCGTCGATCTCGCGACAGACGGCGAAGACGGCCATTATCTCGGCTCGACCGAAAGCTATGATGCGGTGATCCTCGATCTCGGGCTTCCGGAGATCGACGGCCTCACCGTGCTCGATCGCTGGCGCAAGGAAGCCCGCAAGATGCCCGTCCTCGTTCTCACGGCTCGCGACAGCTGGTCGGACAAGGTCGCCGGGCTCGATGCGGGCGCGGACGACTATCTAGCCAAGCCCTTCCAGACGGAGGAACTGATCGCTCGACTGCGCGCGCTTATCCGCAGGTCGTCGGGCAATGCCTCGAGCGAGCTCATCGCCGGCGACATCCGGCTCGATACACGGTCCGGCAAGGTCACGAAGGCGGGGGAGCCGGTGAAGCTCACCGCCCAGGAATACAAGCTGCTTTCCTACCTGATGCACCACAAGGGCAAGGTCGTCAGCCGAACCGAGCTCATCGAGCATATCTACGATCAGGACTTCGACCGCGATTCGAACACGATCGAGGTGTTCGTCACTCGGATCCGGAAGAAGCTCGGTGCCGACGTCATCACCACGATCCGCGGGCTCGGCTACAGCCTTGAAGAGCCGGCGGAGGTTCGCGCCAGTTGAACAGGGAAGCCGCCCCGGTAACGGCGGCGGCCGAGGCTGGACCCGCCGCTTCGCGGCGAGCGCGTCACCATCGCACCGGTTCGCTCAGCCGCCGGATGATCGGAGTTGCGGCGCTGTGGATCATCGCGCTTCTCCTGCTTGGCGGCTTTGCGCTCGATCGAGTGCTCAGCCGGTCGATCGTCGCGAATTTCGACGAGCAGCTCGTCCGGGTCCTCAATTCGATGATCGGAGCGTCCGAAATCGGACCCGCGAGCGAGGTCCGATTCACCCGGCCGCCCGCCGACCAGCGCTTCATCGAACCTTATTCGGGGCTCTATTTCCAGATCAGCGGCAACGGCGCCGACACCTTCGCCTCGCGTTCGCTTTGGGATCGGCGGCTGGAGGTTTCGAACGGCCATACGGACGTGAAGCCGCACCTCTACGACAGCAACGAATTTTCCGCCGTCGGCCATTCCGAGCCGATCCGCGTCGCCGAGCGGGATGCGATCCTGCCCGGTTCGCCGGTTCGCTGGCGGTTCCAGGTAGCCCAGTCTCGCGAGACGATCGACGACCAGATCCGCCAGCTGCGATCGACTTTGTTCTGGAGCTTCCTCGCGTTGGGTATCGGCTTGATTGTCCTCGCCGCGCTGCAAACCTTTTACGGCCTTTGGCCCCTTCGGCGTGTGCGCCAGGAGGTAGCGTCGATCCGCTCCGGCACCCGAACCCGCATCGGCGAGGACTTTCCGGCCGAAATTCGGCCGATGACCGAGGAGATCAACCTGCTGCTTGCGCACAGTGAAGCCCAAGCCGAGGAGGCGCGTCGTCACGCGGGCAATCTCGCCCACGCGCTGAAAACGCCCCTGACCGTGGTCACGAACGCCGCGACGGCTGACTCGCCGGACCTCGACGATACCGTCATCCGCGAGGCATCGGTAATGCGGCGCCAGATCGACCATCACCTGGCGCGTGCAAGGGCGATCGGGCGGCGTGCCACGGCACAGGCACGGGCCCGCGTTTGGGACAGCCTCGAGGCGGTTCAGCGCGCGATCGACCGTCTCTATGAAGGCGTCACGGTCGATATTGCGGGCGCTCATGACTCCGAGGTCCGGGTCGAACGCCAGGATCTCGATGAGATGGTTGGGAACCTAGTCGAAAACGCTGCGAAATATGGCGGAGGGCGGGTGTTCGTCACCGTCGAGCCCAGGGATTCCATGGTCGATATCGTCGTCGAGGACGACGGGCCTGGAATTCCCGAGGCCGATATCGGCTCGCTCTTCACGCGCGGCGCGCGTCTCGACACGACCGGCAAGCCCGGTACCGGCCTTGGCCTCGCGATCGTTCGGGACGTCGCCGAAATCTACGGCGGATCTATCCATCTCGAAGAGAGCGAGGACCTCGGCGGATTGCTCGCGCGGCTGACCTTGCCCGCGGGCTGATGCTCGCTCCTAATCTGCCGTTCGTCGAAAAGTCTTGTGGAATCAGTTGCACTTGAGGCATGGAGCAGCCCTTCTCGGAGGGTGAAATTCCATGAAATTCAAGATGTTGGCGCTTGCGTCTGCGGGCCTCTTTGCGATTGCAGCCTCGCCCGTTGCGGCGAAGCCGGTGTACGGCGATTGGGGCTACGACCCCGCGGCCATGGACCGCTCGGTCAAGCCCGGCGACGATTTCTGGGCCTACGTCAACGGCACTTGGGACAAGAACACCAAGATCAAGCCCGACCTGACGTCCGCGGGCCCATTCATCACGCTGTACGAGAAGTCCGAAGCCGACGTCCGTGACATCGTCGAAGGTCTCGCCAAGGATCCCAATCGCGACCGCCTCGGCCAGCAAGTCGGCGATTTTTATGGGAGCTATATGGACGAGGCGGCCATCGAAACCGCCGGAACCGCGCCGCTAAAGCCTTATCTTGCCAGGATCGCGGCCGTGAAAACCCGGGATCAGCTCCTCTCCCTGTTCGTCAAGCCGGGCTATGCCAGCCCCGTCGACGTTTCGATCATTCCGGACCTTAAGGATTCGACGCGTTACTCAGCGATATCCGGCCAGGCGACGCTCGGAATGCCGAGCCGCGAATATTATCTCGACGACAACGCCAAGATGAAGGCCCACCGGGCCGCTTATCGCAACTACATCATCACCGTGGAAAAGCTCGCCGGATTGACCGGTGGAGCAGCGGCCGCGGACCGTATCATCGCGCTCGAAACTGCCTTGTCGAAGGCCCAATGGCCAGCAGCCGACCGGCGCGACATCGACAAAATCTATAACCCGATGACCCGTGTCCAGCTGATGAAGCTGGCGCCTCAGTTCGCATGGCCCGCGACGCTTCAGAAGGCCGGACTCGGAAGCTCGAAGCAGGTCATCGTCACGGAACCGTCGGCGGTAGCTGGCGCTGGCAAGATTTTAGCCTCGACTCCGCTGTCGACGTGGAAGGAATGGCTCGCCTTCCGTTTCGTTTCCGACCATGCAAGCTATCTTCCCAAGGCGCTCGATGACGCCCGCTTCAATTTCTACTCGAAGGAACTGACCGGCGTCGAGCAGCAGCGCGACCGGTGGAAGCGCGGCGTACGGCTCGTCAACGGGGCGCTCGGCGAGGCGGTCGGCGAAATCTATGTGAAGAGCCACTATCCCGCCGAAAGCGAGCAGCAGATGACCGAGATGATCGGCAATTTGCGCGCCGCCTACCAGGAGCGGATCACGGGCAACGGCTGGATGGACGAAGCGACCCGCAAGGCCGCGCTCGTCAAGCTCGCCGCCTTCGAGCCTCGGATCGGCCATCCGGTGAAATATATCGACTATTCCACCCTCAAGGTGCTGAAAGGAGACGTTCTCGGCAACGTCATGCGCTCGGCCCAGTTCGACTGGGATCTCGAACTGTCGCGCTTCCCGAAACCGGTTGACCGCACGCTGTGGGAAATGACCCCGCAGACGATCAACGCCTACTACAACCCGCTGGCGAACCAGATCACTTTCCCCGCCGCAATCCTGCAGCCGCCGTTTTTCGATCCAAGCGCCGACGCGGCCGCCAACTACGGTGCGATCGGTGCCGTGATCGGTCACGAAATGGGTCACGGGTTCGACGATGAAGGCCGCAAGTTCGACGCCAAAGGCAATTTGCGCGACTGGTGGAGCGCGGATGCAGCCAAGTCATACAGCGCGCGAACCGAGAAGCTCGTCGCCCAATATAATGGATTCACCCCGTTCACCGGCGTTCACGTCAACGGCAAGCTGACTCTCGGTGAAAACCTCGGTGACCTGTCCGGCATCGAAGCAGCCTATGCGGCCTATCAAAAGTATGTCGCCAAGCACGGTGAGCCGCGGGTGATTGACGGCCTGACCGGCGACCAGCGGTTCTTCATCGCCTACGCGCAAGCCTGGCAGGGCAAGGACCGTGAAGATGCGGAGCGGCAGCAAATCCTCACCGATCCGCACAGCCCCGACAAGTATCGGACGAACGGCATCGTTCGGAACGTTGATGCCTGGTACAAGGCGTTCAACGTGCAGTCCGGCGACAAGCTCTACCTTTCGCCGGAGCAACGCGTCCACATCTGGTAGGCGGCTAGGAAAAACGGCGCTGCCCCGCTAGGGCGGCGCCGTGACCGCGACCGTTCATTCGCTACGCCCAAAGGCAGAGTCCACGCTCGAGCCGATGATGACTCTGGTCGCCGCCGACATGAACGGCGTCAACGCCGTGATCCTCGAGCGGATGCAGAGCAACGTCACGCTTATCCCTGAGCTCGCCGGCCACCTCATTGCCGGCGGCGGAAAGCGCATGCGGCCGATGCTGACGCTCGCCTGCGCCGCCCTGCTCGGCTATCCGGGCACGCGCCATCACAAGCTCGCCGCCGCGGTTGAATTCATCCACACCGCCACCCTGCTTCACGACGATGTCGTCGACGGCTCCGGAATGCGCCGTGGAAAGCGCACAGCGAACCTTATCTGGGGCAACCCGGCGAGCGTGCTTGTGGGCGACTTCCTGTTTTCCCGGGCATTCGAGCTCATGGTCGAAGACGGAAGCCTGAAGGTGCTCCGGATTCTTAGCCACGCCTCGGCAGTGATCGCTGAAGGTGAGGTCGAGCAGCTCACCGCGCAGCGCCGGATCGAGACCGACGAGGAGCAATATCTCACCATCATCAGCGCCAAGACTGCGGCCCTGTTCGCCGCCGCGTGCCGCGTCGCTCCCGTCGTCGCCGAGGCCGACGAAGATTCCGAGCTCGCGCTGGAAAGCTACGGCAAGAACCTTGGCATCGCCTTCCAGCTTACCGACGACGTTATCGACTATGCGTCCGACGCCGCGACGATGGGCAAGGGTGTCGGCGACGATTTTCGCGATGGGAAGATGACGCTTCCGGTAATCCTCGCCTACGCGCGGGGGAGTGACGCCGACCGAGCGTTCTGGCGAGACGCAATGAGCGGCGAGCGGGTGTCGGACGACGACTTGGCGCACGCGGTCGGCCTGCTCCGCTCGAGCGGCGCGCTGGCCGACACGCTTGAGCGGGCTCGCCATTATGGCCGGCGCGCGATTGACGCCATCGCCAATTTCCCGGCGAGCAAAGCGAAAGTCGCGCTCGCCGAGGCCGTCGAATTCGCAATCGCCCGGGCTTACTAGCGGGTCAGTCTCCGGATTTAACCGGAACCATCAAATGCGCGTAGGGCGTCCCCGCCCACATTACGTAAGGGACGCTCGTGTCCGGCTTGGCGCCAGACGGATAACCGGTGAGTAGCTCCTTCGAACCGACTACCATGACGTGCGGCCCGGTCTTGACCCAGTCATTGTCCGCGGTCGGAGCGGTCGCATAAGGATCCGTGTTGCTGGCGTCGGTGCCGCCTTCAAGCATGTACATCATTCCCACGGCGCCCTCGGGCGGCGGCTTGTGGTTCAGCATCGCGGTGATCCACTTGCCGGCGTTGGCGTCGAAGCACATTGGGTCGGGCCCCGGAGTCGTCGGCGAATCCGGCATGCAGGTCCAGCCGTTGGCGCCTTTACGCACTTCGGTCATTTTGCCGCTGGCGTCGGCAGTCACGATCGATGCATTTTTCGCGAGCGACGCCGGAGCCGCGGATTCCGCGCTGGCGACGGGATCTCCGGGCGCCGCGCTGTTGGCGGCGGCCGTCTCATTTCCGGTCGCGTTGGCTTCATTGGTGGTTGCAGCTTTGTTGCATCCGGCGATGGCGAGGGCAGCGGCCCCCGTGGCAAACAGGACGCCAAGTCTCGACACTTTCATGAACCCCTCCTTCCAGTCTCGGAAGGACGAGCCGCTTAGCACAATTCAACGGCGGTAGCATATGAACTCCCTGACTTGATTTGCGCTGAGCACTTTGGCACCTGCGGCGACGTCATGACCGTCGCGCGAATTTCCGAGCTCGATCGCCGGACGACCCAGTCCGGCAAGGCCAA
>JBKPKF010000175.1:0-9688 GCA_046730995.1 Pseudomonadota bacterium | reverse complement strand
CGCATCGCGCTCAGCCGCCATTCGCTGTGCGACGGTCCATGAGGCGTCGCGTGGCAGCCGGATCGGCGCGGCTTCGGCGCTGTTCACTCCGAAGAGGCCCGCCTGCCCGCTTTCGCGCTGATCGTGCGCGCTTGCGGCAGGGGCGAGGATCGTTTCCGCCGCTGCGAACACCGTCGGCCGATCGGGCTTGAGGCTGTCGAACGCGCCCGCCCCAGTTAGGCTTTCAAGCTGGCGCCGGTTGAGTAGCCGCGGGTCGATCCGCGAGGCGAAATCCTCGAGGCTGGTGAACGGGCCGCTCCGCTCGCGCTCTTCGACCAAGGCGTCCATCGCTTTCTCGCCGACGCCCTTCAACGCTCCGAGTGCGTAGCGCACGGCGCCGTCCTCGACAGTGAAGAACGAGTGGCTGGCGTTGATGTCGGGCGGCAGGCAGTCGACCCCACCGCGGCGCATGTCTTCGACGAACACGCCGAGCTTGTCGGTCAGCGCCATGTCGAAGCTCATCGACGCGGCGTAAAATTCGGCGCGGTGGTGCGCCTTCAACCAGGCCGTCTGATAGGCGACCAGAGCGTACGCCGCGGCGTGGCTCTTGTTGAAGCCATAGCCCGCGAACTTGTCGATCGTGTCGAACAGCTCATTGGCTTTCGCGGCCGAGATCTGGTTGTGAGTCGCGCAGCCTTCGACGAATCGGGCGCGCTGGGCGTCCATCTCCGACTGGATTTTCTTGCCCATTGCCCGCCGCAGCAAGTCCGCTTCGCCGAGCGAGTAGCCGGCGAGCACCTGTGCCGCCTGCATCACCTGCTCCTGGTAGACGAAGATGCCGTAAGTCTCGGCGAGGATTCCCTCGAGCAAGGGGTGCGGATATTCGATCGCCGCGCGGCCGTTCTTCCGGTCGCCGAACATCCCGATATTGTCCATCGGCCCCGGCCGATAAAGTGCGACCAGCGCGATGATATCGCCGAAACTCGACGGGCGGATGGCGGCAAGAGTCCGGCGCATGCCCTCCGATTCCAGCTGGAACACGCCGACCGCGTCGCCGCGCTGGATCAATTCATATACCGCCGGGTCGTCCCACGGCAGCTTGTCGAAATCGACCTCGACGCCCTGCTCGGCGAGCAAGCGCCGGCCCTCCTTGAGGACGGACAGCGTCTTCAGTCCCAGGAAGTCGAACTTCACCAGTCCGGCCGCCTCGACATATTTCATGTCGAACTGGGTGACCGGCATGTCCGACCGCGTATCGCGATAGAGCGGGACCAGCTCGTCCAGCGGCCGATCTCCGATCACGACGCCCGCGGCATGGGTCGAAGCGTGCCGCGGCAGGCCCTCGAGCTTCATCGCCAGATCGAACAGCCGCCGAACGCCGGCGTCGTCGCGATATTCCGCGGCGAGCTCCGAAACGCCGTTCAGCGAACGTTCGAGCGTCCAGGGGTCGGTCGGATGGTTGGGGATGAGTTTCGCGAGCCGGTCGACCTGGCCGTAGGGCATTTGCAGGACCCGGCCCGTGTCCTTGAGTACGGCGCGGGCCTTGAGGCGGCCGAAGGTGATGATCTGGGCGACCTTGTCGCGGCCATATTTCCCCTGGACGTAGGCGATCACCTTGTCCCGGTGGGTTTCGCAGAAGTCGATATCAAAATCGGGCATCGACACCCGTTCGGGGTTCAGGAAGCGCTCGAACAGCAAATTGAGGGCAAGCGGATCGAGGTCGGTAATGGTGAGCGCCCAGGCGACGACCGAGCCCGCGCCCGAACCGCGGCCCGGACCGACGGGAATGTCGTTCGCCTTCGCCCACTTAATGAAGTCGGCGACGATCAGGAAATAGCCCGCGAACCCCATGCCGGTGATGATCTCGAGCTCATATTCGAGGCGCTTCGAATATTGCTCCAGCTCCTCGGGGCCGCGCCCTTTCAGCCGTTCGGCGAGGCCGTCCCGGGCGTCGCGACGAAGCTGCTCGTCCTCGTCGTCGGACAAGCGTGGGAGGATCGGCCGCCGCTGGGGCGCCGCGACCGCGCAGCGCATGGCGATCACGGCGGTGTTGGCGATCGCCTCTGGCAGGTCGGAGAACAGGTCGGCCATTACCGCGCCGTCTTTCAACCATGCGTCAGGCGACGAGGTCGGGCGGTCGGCGCTCTCCACATATTCCGAATTCGCGATGCACAGCATCGCATCGTGCGCCGCGTGGAACGACGGGTCGGTGTAAGCTGCGGGGTTGGTCGCCACCAAGGGGAGGTCGCGGGCGTAGGCTAGCGCGATCAGCGCATCCTCTGCGGCTTCCTCGACCGGGTCGTTGCGGCGGATGATCTCGATGTAGAGCCGTCCCGGGAAGAGCCCTTGTAGACGGTCGCAATAAGCTTCGGCCTTGGCCTGTTGGCCGTCGGCGATAAGACGAGCCAGCGCACCCTCGGCGCCGGCAGTCAGCGCGATCAGGCCCTCGCTCAGGCCGTCGAGCTGCTCGAATAGGACGTGCGGGTCCTGCTCCGCCGGGCGATCGAGGTGCGCCGACGACACGAGTTTGGAGAGATTCGCATAACCCTGATCGTCCTTGGCGAGCAGCACGAGCCAGTCGGTGCGTGACTCTCCGCCGATGTCGCTCGGCCGGGCGACCGCCAGCGTCGCTCCGATGATCGGCTGGACGCCCTTGCCCGCGCACGCGTCGCTGAACGGCATGGCGCCGTAAAGTCCGTTGCGATCGGTCAGGGCAACCGCTGGGAAACCGAGCATCGCGGCCCGGCTCGCGATCGTTTTAGGTTCCATCGCTCCTTCGAGCATGGTGAAGGACGAGAGGACTCGAAGCGGAACGAACGGCTGATTCACGAGCTGAATATGGGGCGCATTGAGCGCGCGGAAAAGTCACGGCGCCGGACTTATCCACGACTTAACGGGCGGGACTCAGCCGGCCTTCCATGATGTCCCGGATCTCACGCATTCGGCCGAGGTAGGCGTTCGCGATGCACTGCCGATTGGGGCAGTCGTCGCGATAGGCAAGGAAGCGATCGCGCGTCGTCTGAAGCAGGCGCGTTTGCGTCGGCGAAGCTGTTGTGAGGGCCTGGCGATATTGGTTCGTCATGTTGACGTCGAGCGCTGCGAGCCCGCTGTCGGAGCACACCGCGATCTCGCCGGGCGACTTAGCACGGGCGCAGTCGAAACCCGGACGTCCCGGAGCGCTGCTCGGCGGACCCGGCCGGACATTGGCGGATACCGCAGCTGCCGCATTTCCTTCGGCTTGGGGCGCAATTGCATTGAGATCGGGGGCCGACGGCAGGGGCTCGGGGATCCGAGTCAGCATTGACAGCGGTCCGATGATCGAATCCGCGTTTCGGAGGCTGACGTTTCCGCCGGCTTCGATCGTATAATCCACGTCGGCCATCAGGGCCTGTCGGCCGTCGCTCGTCGCCACTCCGGGTGGAAGATCGAGATAGAGAGTGCCTGAGCAATTGAGCGCGCCCGAATCCTTGTCTTCGCTTTCGAGCACGGGATTCTCGACCCGAAGCGTTGCGGTGCTCGCAAGCTGGCCCAATTCCCCCTGCTCTGCCCCGCGGGCCTCGGTGGCGCGACGAACCAATTCGCGCTTGATCATCTCGTAGGTCGCCTCGGCCGAGCATCGCGCCGCTTGGTCCGCCTCGGCCGTTTGCTCGATCTGCGGGTTGCTGAGCCTGTCCTGGTCGGGATTGCGGTTGCCGCTGAAATACCAGATCAGGGCGAGTACGATTACCACCCCGCCAACGGCTGCCATCACCAGCCTCGTACGTGAGCGGCCTTCGCTGTCCGGATCGGTCACTGCAGTCGGCCTTCGTGCAGCCGAACCACGCGGTCCATCTTGGCCGCGAGCCGTTCGTTATGAGTCGCGACGAGGGCCGCACTTCCTTCCCCGCGGACAAGGCTCAAGAACTCGCCGAGCACGGCGTCCGCCGTATGCTCATCGAGGTTCCCCGTGGGCTCATCGGCAAGGATCAGCGGCGGCTTGTTGGCGAGCGCTCGGGCCACGGCTACGCGCTGCTGCTCTCCGCCCGACAGCTTGGACGGCCGATGGTCGAGCCGCTTCGAGAGGCCGAGCGCGCCGAGCAGGCTTTCCGCTCGCTCGCGCGCGGCTTCAGGCTCCGCATCGCGCACGAGCTGCGGAATCATCACATTTTCGCGCGCATTGAACTCGGGCAGCAGGTGATGAAACTGGTAGACGAAGCCCAGCAGCTCGCGCCGAAGCCGAGTGCGGCCTTCGTCGTCGAGCTGGGCGGCTTCCTGGCCCTGGAGCCGGATCGAGCCGGCAAAACCGCCTTCGAGCAGACCCACCGCCTGAAGCAGGGTCGACTTCCCCGAACCGGACGGGCCGAGCAAAGCGACGATTTCGCCGGGCTTCACTTCCAGATCGACTCCGCGCAGCACCTCGATCGTGACTTCGCCCTGCGTAAAACTGCGTTGCAAATCGCGCGTCAGGAGGACCGGGTCACTCATAACGCAACACCTCGACCGGGTCGGTACTCGCCGCGCGCCGGGCCGGGAACAAGGTGGCCGGGAAAATCAGCAGCATTGTAACGACCAGGATCGCCGCGACCTCGAACGGGTCGGTCTTCGACGGAAGCTCAGTCAGGATCCGAACCGACGGATCCCAGGGGTTCGCCCCGGTCAGCAAATGCACGAGGTTCACCGCCCCCTGCCGGAAGAACAGGATGACCGAACCCAGGATCAGGCCGATCAGGATTCCGGCCCCGCCTATCGCCAGGCCCACGGCCATGAAAATCCTCAAGATGGCGCGACGAGTCGCCCCCATGGTCCGAAGGATGGCGATGTCGCGGGTCTTCGACCGCACTAGCATGATCAGCGACGAGGCGATGTTGAACGCGGCCACCAGCACGATGATGCTGACGACGATGAACATGACGACTCGTTCGAGATCGAGCGCCGAAAACAAGGCCGAATTCATTTCGCGCCAGTCGACGATCACTCCGTTGCGGCGAACCAGGGGCTGGAGAGGAGCGAGGATTTCTCCGACCTTATCGGGATTGTCGGTCTGGATCTCGACGAGCCCGACCGAATCTCCCATCATCAAGAGCGTCTGCGCGTCCTGCATGGGCATGATCACGAACGCCTTGTCGTAATCGTAGACCCCGACCTCGAACACGGCGCCGACCGTATAGGTGACGATCCGCGGCACTGTCCCGACGACGGTTGAGCGGCCCTCCGGACTGATCAGGCTGATTTCGCTCCCCGGATAAGCTCCGAGCTGGTCGGCAAGGCGGGATCCGATTGCGACTTTCCCGCTATCCGGAGTGATCGACTTGAAGTCGCCGGCGACGACGTTCGAGGTCAAAGTCCTGTTGGCCATCAGGTCCTCGACCCGCATTCCGCGGACGAGAACGCCTTCGACCCGTCCGTTGGAGGAGGCCATCAAGGGCTGCTCGATCAGCGGAAGCGCCGAGGTCACTCCGCGCGTCTTCTTCGCGGCGACCGCGATCTCCTGCCAGTTCGCAAGCTGCCCGTTGAAACCCTGGATTACCGCATGGCCGTTGAGGCCCACGATCTTGTCGAACAGCTCCGCTCGGAAGCCGTTCATCACGCTCATCACAACGATAAGGGCGGCAACGCCGAGCGCGACGGCACCAACGCTGAACCCAGCCACGACGAAAATGAAGCCTTCGCCCTTCTGCGGGAAAAGGTAGCGCCGCGCCGCCATCCGCTCATAGCGGGAGAGGATCATGACGAGCCCCCCAGCTCGTCACACCCGCGAAAGCGGGGGTCCCGCTGCCTTCGCAACCGCGGAACTCGGAAAAGCGGGATTCCCGCTTTCGCGGGAATGACGAAAGTGTGTGTCATTCCGTCAGCCTCGCCAGCGCGCTTTCGATGCTGAGTTCTTCGCGCTCGCCCGTGGCGCGCTTCTTGATCTCGACCGTGCCGCTCGCAATTCCGCGGGGGCCGACAACCAGGTGCCAGGGCAGGCCGATCAGATCCATCGAGGCGAGCTTGGCGCCGCCACGTTCATCGCGATCGTCGTAGAGTGTCTCGACTCCAGCGGACTTCAGTTTCGAATACAGGTCATCGGCGGCGTTGGTGCTCGGCTCGTCGTCGGCCCGCATGGTCACGAGCCCGACCCGCCAAGGCGCCACGGCTTCGGGCCAGATGATGCCTGCATCATCATGGCTCGCCTCGATGATCGCTCCAACGAGGCGCGAGACGCCGATGCCGTAGCTTCCACCGACCGGAGTGACGGGGTCGCCACCCTGCCCGCTCACCGTGAAGCCGAGCGGCTTCGTGTACTTGTCGCCGAAATAGAAGATGTGCCCGACTTCGATCCCCCGCGATTGCCTGACGTCGGCGCCAAGCTCGGCCTCGCGTGCCTCGTCGCGCTTTTCGTCGGTTGCGGCATAATCGGCCGTCATGGAGTCCACGAACGCCTGGAGGGCGGCGGGGTTGTCGGCGTCCACCGCATAATCCTCCGCCGGCCGCAACGTCTCCCAGCTCTTGTGGAAGAAGACTTCACTCTCGCCTGATGGGGCGAGGATGATGAATTCGTGGCTGAGATCCCCCCCGATCGGCCCAGTGTCGGCCTGCATCGGGATCGCGCGAAGGCCCATCCGTGCAAAAGTGCGCAGGTAGGCGACGAACATCCGGTTGTAGCTGATCCGCGCTCCGGCCTCGTCGAAGTCGAAGCTGTAGGCGTCCTTCATCAGGAACTCGCGGCCGCGCATCACTCCGAACCTCGGCCGGATCTCGTCCCGGAACTTCCATTGGATGTGGTAGAGCGTGCGCGGCAGGTCGCGATAGCTTTTGACGGAACCTTGAACGATCGCCGTCAGCATGTCCTCGTTGGTTGGGCCATAGACGAGCTCGCGCTCCTGCCGATCTCGAATCCGAAGCATCTCGGGGCCATAAGCGTCGTAACGTCCCGTCGCTCGCCAATAGTCCGCCGCCTGCAAGGTCGGCATCAGCATTTCGAGCGCCCCGGCACGATCCTGTTCCTCGCGCACGATCTGCTCGATCCTCTTGAGGACTCGGAAGCCGAGCGGCAGCCAGGCATAAATCCCCGCCGCAGTTTGCCGCACCAGGCCAGCGCGCAGCATCAGCTTGTGGCTAACGATCTGTGCGTCCGCGGGACTCTCTTTGAGGACTGGAAGGAATGCACGGGACCAACGCATTGCCGGTCGCTCTAGCGGGCGAGTGTCGCGGCTGGCAACCGCACTGCTGTGTGGCAGTGCCGACACAGGAGTCGCGGAAAAGCCAACCTTCAGAATTTACAGCCGTGACAGCACTATCGCTCGAGCCTAGCGTCCAGCCCATCCGAACGACCGGCCTTTGGCTCGTAAGTTCGGGGTTGCGGCAGGGCGACTGGGGAGGCTCACTGCAATCCAAGGGGGCTGACGAGCAATCGTCACGCAAGGCGCCCGGATCGCTAGCCGATCCGGGCGTTTGCTTTTGCCGCGCTTCGGGGTTTGGTGTAGGGATCGGCCCGGACAGCAGCGCAAAGGAGGACGCCATGCGAAAACGCATGTTTGTCGCGTTGATCCTAATGACTGCGGCGGTCGGACCTGCGAGCGCCCAGCAAGCCCGGCGCGGTGACATCCGTTCCGAAACCCAAAACCGGCTCGAAGACCAGGACAACAACGATATCCTGTGGAACTCGATAGGCCTGCTCGGCCTGCTCGGGCTCCTCGGATTTCGCCGCTCACATTCGGAAGATAGCTATCATCCGGCCTCGCTCGAATAAGCGAAGGCAACAGGAGGGGACCAATGAAGCAAATGATTCCGCTCGCAGCCGCACTTGCGCTGCTCGCCGCCGCTCCGGCGATCGGCCAGGAAAATGCGGCGGTACCGGCCAATGCCGCCGAGACGAACGCGGCAACTCCCGCGGCGCCCGACGCAAATGCAACAGTGGCCCCCGCGCCGGAAGCCGCGCCAGTCGCGGCAGAGCCGGCGGCCCCGGCCGATACGGCTGCGGCGCCTGCGCCGGCGCGCTCAAACCTGCCGTGGGGGGTGCTGGGCCTAGTGGGCTTGATTGGCCTGCTCGGCATGCGGAGGCGCGCATAGCCAAGCGGTTTGTGCTGAGGCGCCGGCCTTTCTAAGCACGGCTCATGAGCGACAAGAAAAAGGCGCCAGGCACCCTGCTTGCCGAGGGCGGCCGCCGCAAGGAATGGCGCGGGCCGCTCGTCAATGTTCCGATCGAGCGAGCATCGACCATCCTGTTCGACAGCGTCGCCGACATGCGTGGAAGCAAGCCGGGCCTGGGCGTCTATCGCTACGGGCTGCAGGGCACGGCGACGCACTGGGCACTCGCGGACGCTTTGACCGAGCTGGAGCCGGGCGCGGCCGGCACCGCTCTTTATTCGTCCGGGCTAGCGGCGATCACGACAGCCCTTCTGTCGGTGCTCTCGCCCGGCGACGAACTGCTGGTCCCCGACAATGTCTATGGCCCGACGCGAAAGTTCTGTGACGGATTCCTTAAGCGCTATGGAGTCGCCGCGCGCTATTACGACCCGTTGACGATTCCCGATTTCGGGGAGCACACACGCGCCGTTCTGCTGGAAAGCCCAGGCTCGCTGACGATGGAAGTCCAGGACGTCCCCGGGATTTGCAGCCTCGCGCAGGAACGCGGCGTCGTCACTCTCATCGACAACACCTGGGCGACGCCGTTGCTCTTCCCAGCCCTCGCAGCGGGAGTCGACATCAGCATCCTGGCTGCGACCAAATATGTCGGCGGCCATGCCGATGTGATGCTCGGCTCAGTGACTGCAACGGCCCGGCATTTCCAGCGTATCCAGGCACTGGGATGGGATCTTGGGCATAGCGTGTCGCCCGACGATGCCTGGCTTGGTTCGCGCGGGCTTCGAACGTTGGCCCTGCGCTTGAAGCAACATGAGGAAGGAGCCCTTCGGGTGGCCCGGTGGCTCGACGAGCGGCCGGAAATAGGCCTGGTTCTTCACCCGGCACTCCAGGACTGTCCCGGCCACGAATATTGGAAGCGCGATTTCAAGGGGTCGTCGGGACTCTTTACGTTCGAACTCCAGGGCGCCGACGACAAGACAAGAGCTGCTTTCATCGACGGGCTAGAGCTGTTCGGCATTGGTTATAGCTGGGGCGGATATGAGAGCCTCGCGATCCCGGCCGATCCGATCCGGTCCGTCTCTAAGCCGCCGGCCCCGAACCTCGTCCGGCTGCACATCGGCCTCGAAGATCCCGACGACCTGATCGCGGACCTCGATCGAGCGCTAACTAACCTATGATATAAGGTGCTGCTGTTAAACGGGCTTTATTTCCGGCAGGTTGTGCTTGCGCTGAGACAGTCCGATTTCGTCTTCGCCACCGTCTCGCGTAGATTGGCTGAATCACGGGAGATTCCGCATGCGTAGAGTTACGACGAAGATCGCTTCGATCGCCGCAGCCACTGCCATTATTCTAGCGCCGACGGCGGCCTCTGCATCGGCGCTGCCGTCCTCGTCCTCACCGAACGCGTGGGTCACCTTGAGCCAGTTGAACCCGGCCGGAGCGACCGCCCTCGCAGGAAGCACAGCTGCCACGGCTACACCGAACTCGGTGGCCTTGGCTGGCGCAACAGCGGCGGCGCAGCCTGCCGACGATACGTATCGGCCCAATCCCCTGCCCTTGCCTGTCGTTGCGGTCCTGCTCGCGGTGCTGGGTACGATGATCTACATCGCATTTATCGAAAAACATCACCAAAGCAGCCGGCCGTTTCTGACCAGCCCGCAAT
>JBKPKF010000174.1:0-1803 GCA_046730995.1 Pseudomonadota bacterium | reverse complement strand
TTCGAACCCTTGACGATCTTGTAAGGGACCAGCTCGGTGTCTTTCTTGGTGATAGGGTCGTCGAAGCGGCGTCCGATCAGGCGCTTGACCGCGAAAATCGTATTGTCGGGATTGGTGACCGCCTGGCGCTTGGCCGGCTGGCCAATGAGACGCTCGCCGTCCTTTGTGAATGCGACGGTCGAGGGCGTTGTGCGCGCGCCTTCGCTATTCTCGATTACCTTTGGCTTGCCGCCTTCCATGACGGCCACGCAGCTGTTCGTGGTGCCCAAGTCGATGCCGATGACCTTGGCCATATTTTTTTCCCTCTTATCCAGCCCCTGTTCCGGCCTCCATTGGCGACCGGAATTGTTGAAATTCATCCGGGATATAGGTGGCGCGCTAGCGACGACAAGGATTGCAGTAAGAGAGAGTTAACCGCCGGTGCCGGTAAGGCCATCCAGCATCAGGCTTGAGCGACCTTAATTCCTTAGAAGCGCGCTGGCGTTCGCCCCGTCCAAGCGGCGGCCGTGACAAATGCGGCTCGCCTTGCGAACTTCACAATGTACCTGGGTTTGGGCGTGGCCGCCCTTTTCTTGCTCACTGCAGCAGCGGGCGGCCTGCAACTCAGCATTCGCGGAGGTCCGGCAATCGTCACCTTCGCGGGTGCATTGTCGTGGGTGCGCTGGCGCTACGACCGGCCCGGTGGTGAGGAGCGGCTCGCGACTGGGGCGGGGGTTGTCCTCGTTCTCGCTGCGGGAGGCTTCGCCGGAGGTTTGATTTGCCTTGTCGGTCAGACCTTTGCGCGGCCCTTTATCGACGCATTCCTATACCGGGCGGATATGTTGCTCGGCGTAGACATCGAGTCCGTCATCCGCAGCGTCGTTAGCTTTCCTGGTTTACCCGTGCTGCTGGCTATCGCTTACACCTCGTCATTTCCGCTGATCTTCGTCTCAGTGCTGACCTTCGCCTGGACTGGTCGCGGTGAACGCGCTTGGGAGCTATGCGGCGTCTTCAACCTGTGTCTGCTGATCGCGACCGTCAGCTCAGCGATTATTCCCGCAACCGGGCCATTTCACTATCTTTCGATTGCCGCCTCGGTTCGGAACGCGCTTCCTGAGGGCGCCGGAACCTATCATTTGGGGGACCTCTTTGCGCTTCGGCGCACCACGCATTTCGTCATCGACCCCTCCCAATTGCAGGGCGTAGCGGTGTTCCCGTCATTCCATGCGATGCTGGCGCTCATGACCGCAGCGGCCTGGCGCGACTTTCCAAGGATATCGGTTGCGATGTGCGCCTGGCAGGCGATCGTAATTCTCTCCGCTATCCCGATCGGGGGCCATTACATCGTCGATCTTCTGGCGGGAGCGATTTGCTGGGCCCTGGTGCACTTCCTTTGGCAATGGGCGGTGCGTGGATCGTGGGGAAACGTTAGGGCATCGCCATGCCGCCGTTGACGTGGATGGTCTGGCCCGTGACGTATCCTGCCTCCTTCGAAGCGAGGTAGACGCATGCTGCGCCGATGTCGCCGCCGCTACCCATCGCGCCGGTCGGAATGCGCGCCAATATGCTTTCGCGTTGTTGGTCGTTCAGAGCATCGGTCATCGCGGACGTCATGAAGCCGGGAGCGATCGCATTCACCGTGATCCCGCGGCTGGCGAGTTCCTGTGCGACGGACTTCGTCATTCCAATCAGCCCCGCCTTTGACGCGACATAGTTCGCCTGTCCGGGGTTGCCGGTCACCCCGACGACGGACGTAATGGAAATGATCCGGCCGAAGCGGGCCTTCATCATCGGCCTGGCCGCCGCGCGCATCAGCCGAAAGGC
>JBKPKF010000173.1:0-3373 GCA_046730995.1 Pseudomonadota bacterium | reverse complement strand
CGGCCGTTGGCATTCCACTTGACGAGCTGCAGATCGGCTGCGGCGACGCGATCGAGCCCGGCGTAAAGCAGGTCGCCGCCACTTCCCAAGACCATGTCGAAGCCGTCCCCGGGTCCCACGTCGCCACCGACGTCGATCTCGGTCGCCAGAGCTGCGAGATATTGCGCCGCGACCTGGGGCGAAGCGCCCGCCGCCCGCAGCGACCAATAAAGCCCGTCGCCGACACGGCCCCGGATTCGAAGCGGACTGGCGGCAATCGTGGGCCTTTCCGGCTCCGCGACCGGAATTCGCTGAACGTTGCGCACCGGGACGACATCGATCGGTTCGACTTCATCCGTGGCGTCCATCCTGAGGCCAGTCCCGCCGCCCCTTGCCAGCGGAGCTATGGAGAGCGCCCGCCATTGAACCTGCTCATCGGCGCGCATGTCCTGCGGCTTCGGAAGCGACGCCCAGGCGACGCCGCTGCACAGCACAGTGAGGATTCCCGCGGCGGTCCATCCGGGACGCAGGAGAGCGAGCGCTCGCGTTCCCGCGGCGCCGTTTCGCCGGCCGAAACCGGGATGGGGCCTATGTTGAGCAGTCAACACCGCCCCGATGTTGCAGAATTGCGGTTAAAACCGTCCTAATCCTTGCGTTCGCGGCGTGCGCTGCCACATTCTTTGTCATCATGGCGCAGCGTACCGATGCGGCCGTCCGGGCGATCCTGGGCCCGACCAATACGGGCAAGACGCACCTCGCGATCGAACGCATGTGCGGCCACTCGTCCGGTGTCATCGGCTTTCCGCTGAGGCTTTTGGCGCGCGAGGTCTACGACCGCGTTTGCGCGATGAAAGGTGCTGCCCAGGTCGCACTGCTGACGGGGGAAGAGCGAATCGTTCCTCCGGGCGCGCGCTATTTCCTGTGTACCGCCGAAAGCATGCCAGTACCGGGCGGCGACGGCCACCATGCCGGCGAATTCCAGCGCGACTTTGCCTTTGCCGCGATCGACGAGGCCCAGCTCGGGATCGAACCCGAGCGCGGCCACGTCTTCACGGACCGGATGCTTAGGGTTCGGGGGCGGGAGGAGACTTTGATCCTCGGTTCCGACACTCTGAAACCGATCGTCCGCGAACTCCTGCCCGAAGCCGAAATCGTCAGCCGGCCGCGCTTTTCGACCTTGCGTTATGCCGGCAGCGTCAAGCTGTCGCGCCTTCCCGCCCGCTCGGCGATCGTCGCCTTCTCGGCCGAGCAGGTCTACGCGCTCGCCGAAATGCTGCGCCGGTTCCGCGGCGGCGCGGCGGTTGTGATGGGAGCTTTGTCGCCCGCCACGCGCAACGCCCAGGTCGCGATGTTCCAGCGCGGCGAGGTCGATTATCTGGTTGCGACCGACGCGATCGGCATGGGCCTCAACATGGACGTGACGCATGTCGCCTTCGCGGGGCTCGAGAAATTCGACGGTCGTCGCGACCGCCGCCTGAGCATAGCGGAAATGGCGCAAATCGCGGGCCGCGCCGGCCGGCACCAGCAGGACGGGAGCTTCGGAACGCTCGGGTTCGGCGCCGACGAGCATGCCGCGTTCAGCGATCAGGAAGTGGCCGCGATCGAGGATCACCGCTTCCGGCCGCTCGACTTCGTCTACTGGCGCAATGCCGAGCTGAATTTCACCGACGTCCGCTCGCTGATCACCAGCCTCGAAGCGAAGAGCGACGACCCGCTGTTGCGGCCCGCTCCCGAAGCGATCGATCTCGCGGTGCTCAAGATTTGCGCCGAGGACCCGGCAGTGGCCGTCAGGCGCGGCACCCAGGCACGGCGTTTATGGGCGGTCTGCGGCCTGCCTGATTTCCGTAAGATCGGCCCAATGCATCACAGCCGGATGGTCCGCCGGCTGTTCAGCTACATCGGCGAGGGCGGGCACATACCGCACGAATGGTTTGCGGCCGAAGTCACCCGGCTCGACAATGTCAGCGGCGACATCGAGGCGCTCGCCGACCGCCTCGCCGGAATCCGGAGCTGGGCTTACATCGCGCACCGCGCCGACTGGCTGAAGGAGCCGGCCAAATGGGCCGAGCGCACCCGGGAGGTCGAGGCACGCCTCAGCGACGCCCTCCACGAAAGGCTGACCCAGCGCTTCGTCGATCGTCGCACCGCAATCCTGGTCCGCGATATTGGCGCTCGCGGTGCTGATGCCCTTCCCGTGACCGTCGCCGCCGACGGCGAAGTCTCAGTGGGACCCGAGCCGATCGGGCATCTTGCCGGGTTTGACTTCAAGGTCGACCCGGCAGCGAGGCTCGCCGACAAGAGGCTGCTGCTGGCGGCCGCGGAACGCCGTCTCGGAGAAGAGCTCGACCGCCGCGCCAATGCGCTGGTCGACGCTTCCGATGATGCGTTCGAGCTTGTGACCGACGAAGCTGGCGCCCTGGCAGTCGGCTGGCAGGGTTACGTGCTTGCGCGACTCGCGCCCGGTCGGTCGATGCTTGAACCTGCGCTCCGAACCGCCCGCCCGCTCGATCGGCTTTCGGCGCAGAGCCGCGCGGCCCTGCGCGGCCGTCTCGAATCCTGGCTTGAGGCGCAGGTCGAGAAGTACCTCCAATCCTTGAAACGGCTGGCTACCGTGGCAACCGATCCTGCAAGCTCTCCCGGAGTCAGGGCGCTCGCGGCGATGCTCGCCGATGCCGGAGGGGTCCTCCCGCGAAAGGCGGTCCTCGGCGCCATTGCCCATCTCGAACAACCTGATCGCCGCTCACTGCACAGGCTCAAGGTCCGGCTCGGGCCGCTCGACGTCTATCTCGTGCCGTTGTTGAAACCGATATCGCAGCGCTGGAGAGCGGCCCTCCTGGCCGTACGCACCGGGCAGACGATGCCTGAAATTCCCCCTAGCGGTGCGGCAACGCTCGGGGCGAGGACGGACCCGCGCGGCGCAGCCATGGCCTATCGGCGGCTCGGCTCGACCTGGATCCGGATCGACCTTGCCGACCGGCTCGCAAGTCACGCCCGCAAGGTGCGTTCGGCCGGGGGCGACAATCCGGTCGACCTCGAATTCGCGACGTCGATCGGTCTGGATGAAGAGGCGATCGCGAAGCTGATGAGCGAGGTCGGCTTCGCGAAGACCGGGAACGCGTGGCGCTGGCGCGGGCGCAGGCCGCCTCGGGACGATCGCCGCCCAAGGCCCTCCCACGCGTTCGCTGAGCTCGAGGCACTCCGGCGCAAGTGAGGATCGATCGCTTCCTCTATTTCATTCGGCTGGTGAAGAGCCGGACGCTGGCCCAATCAGTCATCGAAACCGGGCACGTCCGCATCGACGGCAAACGCGTCGAGAAATGCTCCGAAGACGTCCGCTCCGGAAGCACGATCGCGCTTCCCCTTCGTGGCCGAGTTCGTGTGCTCAAGGTTCTTG
>JBKPKF010000172.1:0-10398 GCA_046730995.1 Pseudomonadota bacterium | reverse complement strand
ACCAGGCGGAAGGTTGAACGGCTGACCGCCGAGCCCCGGCAGCCCGCCCGTAGGAAGCGCGCCCGGGGGGGCAAGACCGCCGAGCGCGCCTTCCAAACCGCCTTTGTTGAACATGGCCGCGAGTTTGCCGAAGCCGCCCATCTTCTTGAGCCGCTTCATGGCGGTAGACATTTCCTGATGCATTTTCAGCAGCTTGTTGATTTCCTGAACAGTCGTTCCGCTGCCCTTCGCGATGCGAATCTTCCGCTTCGCGTTGACGATTTCCGGCTTCGCCCGCTCCTTCGCGGTCATCGAGGAAAGCATCGCCTCCATATGGACCAGCGCCTTGCTGTCGGCGGCCTTGTCCATGGCGCCCTTCATGCCCTTGAGGCCGGGCATCATACCGGCAAGCGCGCCGAGGCCGCCCATACGCTGCATCTGGCGGAGCTGGGCCCAGAGGTCGTCGAGATCGAACTTCCCCTTGGCCATTTTGGCCGCGATCTTCTCGGCTTCTTCGACCTGGATCGTCTCGGCGGCCCGCTCGACCAGGCTGACGACGTCGCCCATGCCGAGGATCCGGCCGGCGACGCGGTCGGGATGGAAGGCTTCGAGCTTGTCGATCGCCTCGCCGACGCCGGCGAACTTGATCGGCTTGCCAGTGACCGCCCGCATGCTGAGCGCGGCACCGCCGCGAGCGTCGCCGTCAAGCCGGGTCAGGATCACTCCGCTTAGGTCGACCTCGCCGGCAAAGCCCTTTGCGACATTGACGGCATCCTGTCCGGTCAGCGCATCGACGACGAGCAACGTCTCGGTCGGGTTTGACGCAGTCGCGACAGCCTTCATCTCGGCCATCAACTGGTCGTCAACGTGAAGCCGGCCCGCCGTGTCGAGCAGCACGACGTCATAGGCCTGCAGCTTGGCCGCCTGGATCGCGCGCTTGGCGATATCCACCGGCTGCTGGCCGGTCACGACCGGGAGAGTCTCGACGTTCGCCTGGCGGCCGAGCACCGCCAGCTGTTCCTGCGCCGCGGGGCGAGCGACGTCGAGCGAGGCCATCAGCACGCGCTTGTTTTCGCGCTCCGCAAGCCGCTTGCCGAGCTTTGCGGTCGTCGTCGTCTTACCCGATCCCTGAAGCCCGACCATCATGATGACGGCGGGCGGGCTGACGGCGAGGTTGAGCTCCGCCGTATCCGACCCCAACGTCTCGACCAATGTGTCGTGGACGATCTTGACGACCATCTGGCCCGGAGTGACCGAGCGCAGGACTTCCTGTCCGACGGCTTTCTCGGTGACTTGTTCGACGAAATCGCGCGCGACCGGCAGTGCGACGTCAGCCTCCAGCAAGGCGACGCGTACTTCGCGCATCGCCGCGCGCACGTCCGCCTCGCTGAGCGCGCCGCGCCCGCGAAGCCGGTCGAATACGCTGCCGAGCCGATCGCTCAACGTGTCGAACATTTAAATCCTTCCACAACGCAAATTGCGCCGGCGGACGAAACCTCGTCGGCCGGCGTGCGCCTGGGGCAAATCCCCTGGGGCGCTCACATCGATGTCTGTCCCTTAAGACGCGGCGGCGCTTAGCGGCTTATGCGCGCAAGTTCAACCGAGACGCGGCTTGCCTTTGGGCTTGCGCCGCCGCGAGGGCCCGCCAGGACCGCGAGGTTTATCGTTCGGACCACCACCCGGCGGTCGGCGCGGACCGCGCGGCGGTCCCCGGCGGTCGTTAGGCCGTTGGCGCTCCGGAACCCGATCCAGCGGACGGGTGGCCTGCATCTGCTGCCGCGGTCCGACGGCATAGCCTTCTTTCAGGAGCTGGCTGAAGGCCGCTCGTGTGCTTTCGGCAAGCGCGTCCTGCAGCTCCTTCGGCAGATCGGCGAAGGTCACGTTGGGATGGATCGCCTGGACGTCGCGAAGCAGCTGGTTCGGGAGGCCGCCCGACGCGCGCTTTAGCGCGGCGATGCCGTCGAGGATCGCCGAGAAGATGATCGATTGCATGACGTCGTGGGCGGCTCTCGGCATGGTTGGCCTCGTGAGGTGGACTTGGTCGGGTGCGCTCCCTAAGTCACGCGCCCAATGCGCCGCCACTTCCACAAGATGCATGGCCTCGGCAATGATTTCGTGATCGTCGATGCTCGGAATGAGCCTTTCGACGTCACGCCGTCGCTCGCCCGCGCGATTGCCGACCGCCGTACCGGAGTAGGCTGCGATCAGCTGATCGTGCTCGAGCCGAGCGAGAGCGCCGACCTCAAGATGCGCATCTGGAACAGCGACGGCGGCGAAGTCGAAAGCTGCGGCAATGCGACGCGCTGCGTCGTCCAGCTGACCGGGGCGAAGCGGATCGACAGCGACGGAGGTATGCTCGACGGTCAGGACCTCGGCGCGGAGGTCGAGGTTGCGATAGGCGAGCCGAGGTTCGGCTGGGACGAAATCCCCCTCGCCTACCCGATGGATTCAGACGTTATCCCAATGGGTTGGGATGGCCTCGAACACCCGATGGCGCTCAATGTCGGAAACCCGCACCTCGTCTTTTTCGTCGACGAGCTGGATTCTGTGCCTTTGGAGGAGCTCGGGCCGAAGATTGAGACCGATGGAGCATTTCCCCAGCGCGTCAATGTGAACGTCGCGCAAGTCGATGGTGACTCGATCCGCTTGAAGACCTGGGAGCGCGGCGCTGGCCTGACCCTGGCCTGCGGCACGGGAGCGTGCGCGACGGGGGTGGCCGCGATCAAAACGAAACGAGCGACGTCACCGGTGAAGGTCACGATGCCGGGAGGCTCGCTGACGATCGCCTGGCAACCGGGTGAGCCCGTGCGAATGCGCGGCAGCGCGACGCATGTGTTCGATGGCGAGCTCGATGTCGAGATCCTTTCATGAGCGTCGAGACGATCACGCTCGGCTGCCGGCTCAACTTCGCCGAAAGCGACACGATTGCGCGGAACGCGGCAACTGAAGAGGACTGGATCGTCGTCAACAGCTGCGCCGTGACCAATGAGGCCGTGCGTCAAACGCGCCAGGCAATTCGCCACGCCCATCGCCGCCGGCCTGACGCCAGGATCCTCGTCACCGGCTGCGCGGCCGAGCTCGATACGAAGGCGTTTGAGAGCATGCCCGAGGTCTCGCGGGTCGTTGGAAATAGCCGCAAGCTCAGGGCTTTGGCGGAAAATGACGTCATGACGCCAGTCGCTGCAGGCTTCCTGGGCCACGTCCGCAGCTTCGTCGCGATCCAGACCGGCTGCAACCACCGCTGCACCTTCTGCTCCATCTGGCAGGCGCGCGGACCGAGCCGGTCGTTTTCCTTCGAATCCATTCGCGACGCGGTCGCGCGCGAAATCGACCGCGGTGCGATGGAAATCGTCCTGACGGGGGTGGATATTACCGATTATGAGGGCGGCCTTGGTTCGCTGTGCCAGCGCCTCCTTGCGGCCGAGCCGCGATTGCAACGCCTGCGCTTGTCCTCGCTCGACAGCATCGAGATCGACGAGGCGCTGTTCGAGCTCCTTGCCGGCGAACCGCGGTTGATGCCGCACCTTCACCTTTCACTCCAGGCCGGCGACGATTTGATCCTCAAGCGAATGAAGCGCCGCCACAGCCGCGGCGACGCGATACGCACGGTCGAGCGTATCAGGGCCGAGCGCCCCGAAACGACGATCGGCGCCGACCTTATCGCCGGATTTCCGACTGAAACTGAAGAAATGGCAGCGAACTCACTGAAGCTGCTCGATGATTGCGATGTGATTGCTGCCCACATTTTCCCCTTTTCGCCGCGACCGCACACGCCGGCGGAGCGCATGCCCGCGCTTCCACGCGAAGTCGTGAAGGCTCGCGCCGAACGGCTGCGTAAAGCCGCGGCCGATCGCCGCGCCCGCTGGCTCGATAGCCTGGTCGGCACCACGCAGCGGGTGCTGGTGGAAAATGGGGGCAAAGGCCACGCCGACAATTTCGCGCCTGTGACAGTTGCCGGCGCTCGCAAAGGCGACGTCGTGACTGCACGCATCGTCAGCTGGGACGAAAATCAGCTCACAGGTGTTGCCGAATGAGCTGGCTCGACCGCCTGCGCGGCGGATTTCAAAAGACCGCGGAGAAAGTCGCCGGCAACCTGACCGGCCTAGCGAGCCGCGCCGCACTCGATACCGCTACTCTCGACGATATCGAGGAGGCGCTGATCGCGTCCGACCTCGGTCCCGAAGCGTCGCGCCGGATTCGCGAGGCCATCGCCCGCGAACGCTATGAGAAGCTTGACGAGCGCGGTCTTCGAACCATTCTCGCCGACCAAATTGAGCAGATCTTAGCTCCAGTCGCCAAGCCTCTGGAAGTCTGGGGCTTTCCACGGCCGCATGTGATCTTGGTGATTGGCGTAAACGGGTCCGGCAAGACGACGACGATCGGGAAGTTGGGTCACTGGCTCAAAGAGCAGGACTATGGCGTCCTGTTCGCCGCCGGCGACACCTTCCGCGCCGCGGCGATCGAGCAACTGCAGATTTGGGGGAAAAGAATCGGCGCGCCGGTGATTGCCGGCAGGGAAGGCGGCGACGCAGCCGGAATCGTCTTCGATGGGGTCAAACAGGCAACCGCGACCGGCGAGGATGTGCTTATCGTCGACACCGCCGGTCGCTTGCAGAACAAATCGCACCTCATGGAAGAGCTTTCGAAGATCCGCCGAGTGCTCGGGCGGCTCAATCCCGAAGCGCCGCACGACATCCTGTTGGTCCTCGACGCCACTACCGGCCAAAACGGCCTTGCCCAAGTCGAGGTGTTTCGCGAGAGCGCGGGCGTGACCGGCCTCATCATGACCAAGCTCGACGGGACGGCGCGCGGTGGCGTACTCGTCGCCGCCGCCGAGAAATTCGGGCTTCCGATCCATGCGATCGGGGTCGGCGAGAAAGTTGACGACCTAAGGCCGTTCGATCCGCGGGCGGTCGCCCGGGCTATTGCAGGATTGCCACCCGAATGAGCACGACGACCAAGACCGAACCGCATGGCCCGATGCGGCTCATCGTCGACTTCGGGCCGCTCGTGGTCTTCTTCGCGACCTATAAGCTGAGCGGCGGCGGTCTTCACGGCACTCTCGTCGCGACCGGCGCCTTCATGGCGGCCGTGCTGATCGCAATCGTCGCTGCGCTTGCGGTGTTCAGGCGCGTCACCCCGATGCTGCTCTTGTCGACCGCATTGATCCTGAGCTTCGGTGCGATCACGCTCTATTTGCGCGACCCCCGCTTCATCCAGATGAAGCCGACGCTTTACTATGGGGTCCTGGCGAGCATCCTGCTCATCGGCCTGGCGCGCGGCAAGCCCCTGCTCCGATGGCTGTTCGGGCCGATTTTTCCCGGGTTAAGTGAAGACGGATGGCTCAAACTCAGCCGCAACTGGGCGTTGTTCTTCGTTGCGCTTGCGGTCGCGAATGAAATCATGCGCGCCGTGCTCAGCTTCGACACCTGGCTCACGGCGAAGGTGTGGGGTGTACCGATCGTTTCCCTGGTATTCGCCGCGGCCAATGTGCCGATGCTGCTCCGTCATGGTCTGGATCCGGAAGGCAAGAAAGACGTGATCAGCGAGGCTCCAGTGGAATGAGCGATCCGATTCTATCCATCCGCGGATTGCGCAAGACCTACGGCACCGGCGTCGACGCGCTCAAATCTGTCGATCTCGACATCCGGCGGGGAGAGATTTTCGCGCTTCTCGGGCCGAACGGTGCCGGCAAGACCACGATGATCAACATCATCTGCGGGATCGTCACGGCATCGAGCGGCGAAGTGCTGGTCGACGGCAAGAACTGGCAGTCGGACTATCGTCATGCTCGCGGACGGATCGGCCTGGTTCCTCAAGAGCTTACGACCGACGCTTTCGAGCCGGTGTCGCGCACCGTGGCATTTTCGCGCGGGCTGTTCGGCAAGCCGGCCAATCCGGCGAAGATCGAAGAGCTGCTGAAGCGGCTGTCGCTGTGGGACAAGCGCAAGACGATCATGATGCAACTTTCGGGCGGGATGAAGCGCCGGGTAATGATCGCGAAGGCGCTCAGCCACGAACCCGATATCCTGTTCCTCGACGAACCCACTGCCGGCGTCGACGTCGAGCTGCGGCGAGACATGTGGGACCTGGTGAGGAAGCTCCGGGCGGACGGGACCACGATCATCCTCACCACCCACTACATCGAAGAAGCCGAGGAAATGGCCGACCGGGTGGGGGTGATCAGCAAAGGCGAGCTGATCGCGGTCGATGAGAAGAAATCGCTGATGACGAGGATGGGCCGCAAAACGCTCGACATTATGCTCGCCGAGCCGTTGGCAACGGTCCCGACCGAACTCGCTGAGTGGAATTTGCGCGTTGAAGATGACGGGCATGTGCTCTGTTACGAGTTTGACAGCCACGCCGAGCGCACCGGAATCGCCTCGCTGATGCGGCGTCTCACCGACCTTGGAATCGCCTACAAGGATTTGTCGACCCACCAATCAAGCCTCGAGGATATTTTCGTCGAACTGGTCCATCGTCCGAGGGAATCCCAATGAACGGCCATGGAGTCGCGGCAATCTACAAGTTCGAGATGGCGCGTTGGGGCCGGACTTTGTGGCAGAGCCTGATCACTCCGGTGATCACCACCACGCTCTATTTCGTCGTGTTCGGCGCGGCGATCGGCAGCCGTATGACGGCCATGGAGGGCATCAGTTACGGCGCCTTCATCGTGCCCGGCCTGACGCTTTTGGCGGTGTTCATGCAGTCGATCTTCAACGCCAGCTTCGGCATTTATTTTCCGAAGTTTACGGGAACGATCTACGAACTTCTCTCAGCTCCAATATCGAGTTTTGAGGCCGTCCTCGCTTATGTGGGAGCCGCGGTCACGAAGTCGGTAATTTTGGCGCTCGTGACGATCGCCACGGCGCTGTTCTTCGTCCCCCTTCGAATCGACCACCCGCTCTGGATGCTGGTCTTTCTGGTCGGGATCACGAGTGGCTTCTGCTTGTTCGGCTTCGCCATCGGCGTCTGGGCGAAAAATTTCGAGCAGTTGCAGATCATTCCAATGATGGTGATCACGCCCCTCACCTTTGTCGGGGGCGCTTTCTATTCGATCAACGCCCTCCACGAGCCATGGCGCACGGTGACGCTGTTCAACCCGATCGTCCATTTGGTCAGCGGCTTTCGCTGGAGCTTCTATTCGGTCGCCGACGTCCCCGTCTGGTCGAGTGTCGCGATGATGGCGGCAATCATCGCCGTCTGCCTCGGAGTGATCGCCTGGATGTTCCGCTCGGGCTACCGGCTCAAGCAGTAAACTCCGGCGACTTTGCGTCCTCCTGGTTGGCCCGGCTCTCGCCCCGGCCGTCGAGGTTCTGCGCAACGAAGTCCCAGTTGACGATGTTGGACAGAACCGCGCTCGCGAACCGCGGACGCTCATTGCGATAGTCGATGTAATAAGCGTGTTCCCACACATCGAGCGTGAACAACGGCACCATGCCCTCATGGGCGATCGGCGTGTCGGCATCGTGCAGCGAGGTCACCCTGAGGCCGCCCCGGTCGAGCACGAGCCATGCCCAGCCGCTACCGAAATGGTTGACCGCCTCCTCCTGGAGCTTCTGGATCAAGGCGTCGGCATTACCGAACGCGTCGTTGATGAGATGCTCGAGCTTGCCTTCGGGCTTCTGCCCCTTCGCGGGCGCGAGGCACTGCCAGAAAAAGCTGTGATTCCAAAGCTGCGCGCTATTGTTGAACAGCTTGGCGTTACCGGAGCGCTGAGCTTCGCGGATCACATGCGCCAACGATGCACCACTTAACCCCTGCTCGCCCTCGAGCAACTCATTGGTCTTGGTGACGTAGGCCTTGTGATGCTTGCCGTGGTGATAGTCGAATGTCTCGGCGGACATCACCGGAGCGAGCGCATCCTTGGCATAGGGCAGGTCTGGAAGCTGGAAAGGCATGGTCCGGCAACTCCTCTTGGATCCGGGACCGGATCGATCCCGGGATTGCACTCCCCACCCCTTACACCCCGAGATGCTTGCAAGCCCGAGAATTTCAACCCTAGAAGCGACGGTCTACGCACCCGGTGCGGCAAAGGGGGTCCCGATGGCCAAGATATTCGAAAACCTGTACCTGACCTTGGGGATCGGACTGGTCCTCGCCGTTGTGGTCATGCTGCTTCCCGATACGGGCTACGCGCCGCCATACGGCGATTTGAACGGCGTCCTGCAGTGGATGCACGTCTTCTTCGGGATAACCTGGATCGGCCTGCTCTACTATTTCAACTTCGTGCAGGTGCCGACCATGCCGACCATCCCCGCCGAGCTGAAGCCCGGGGTCACGAAATATATCGCCCCGAGCGCGCTCTTCTATTTCCGCTGGGGCGCGGCATTCACGGTCCTGACGGGACTCCTCCTCGCATGGTCTTATGACGAGCTGACGGACGCCTTGCTGCTTCGGCCGAGCTCGCGGCTGATCGGAATCGGAATGTGGCTCGCCTTGATCATGGCGTTCAATGTGTGGGTCATCATCTGGCCGGCACAGCAGAAAGTGCTCGGCCTCAAGCCCGCCGACGATGCCGCCAAGGCCAGCGCTGCGAAACGGGGGCTGATCGCGTCCCGGACCAACGTCCTGCTGTCGATCCCGATGCTGCTCTGCATGACCAACTTCCACTAGGGGAAGCCGAGCGCAGGACTGCCGGGGCAGTCTAAGCCGCAGAATCCTGAAGCTTGTGGCGCTTCAGTGCATGCCTCAGCTGGTCGTAGCTGAGGCCCAGCGCGGAAGCGGTCGCCCGCTGGTTATACCGGTTACGCCTCAGCGCGTCTTCGAGAAGCGAGCGCTCATAAGTCGCGACCGCCGCGCGGAAATCGCCCACAGCCTCGGGCGGAGGAGCGGCTGGAGCCGATTCGACCAGGTGCAGCGGAGCCGGCTCGCCGGCTTCCTCGACTGGAAAAGTCATCGCGGCATGCCTCAGCGCCGACGGCGCCCAGGGCGAATGGAAAGGATCGAAGTTGATTTCGTCGATGGGGCGCTCGGGATCCTCGTGGCGGTAGACGGCGCGCTCGACGACGTTTCTCAGCTCACGAACATTGCCGGGCCAGTGCCAGGCCTCGAGCTCGGCCAGCGCGCGTGAAGTAAATCCGGGCCAGTTCGGCCAGTCGAGCTCGACCGACATGCGGCGACCAAAATGCTCGGTAAGAAGCGGGACGTCACCTTCGCGGGCTCGGAGCGGCGGCAAAGTGATCACCTCGAACGACAGCCGGTCGAGCAAGTCGGCCCGGAACTTGCCCTTATCGACCTGGGCGGGGAGATTCTCGTTGGTGGCCGCGACGATTCGGACATCGACCGAAATCGGCTTGGACGCGCCAATCCGGGTGATTTCGCCATATTCGGTTGCGCGCAGCAATCGATCCTGCGCCGGCATCGACAAGGTCCCGAGCTCGTCTAGGAACAAGGTGCCGCCGTCAGCCTCTTCGAAGCGGCCGTGCCGCGTCTTCGCCGCTCCGGTGAAGCTTCCCGCTTCATGGCCGAACAGCTCGGCTTCGATCAGATTTTCTGGCAAAGCCGCGCAATTCATGATGATCAACGGCCCGGCCCAGCGCGAAGACAGGTGGTGGAGGCGCTCCGCGATCAGCTCCTTTCCCGTGCCCCGCTCTCCGATGACCAGGACAGGCCGATTGAGCGGTGCGGCACGACTCGCGCGCTCGACGGCGTCGAGGAACGCATAGCTTTGCCCGATGAATTGTTCGGCCCGCTCCATGTCCCGACTGTTGGTGGCAAATCCCACCATTTGGCAAGGATTTTTGGTCGAAAAACTCGGAGGAAATTGGCATTTTTACGGATTTCTGGCTATTCCGCTGTTTTGGCACGTCTCTTGTATGTTCTAAGGCAGGTACAGGGCCCTGATTACGATTTGGAGTGCTGGAATGGGAATTTTCTCGCGAACACGAGACATCTTCGCGGCGAACATGACCGAGCTTTTGGACCGCTCGGAAGATCCGGCGAAGATGATCCGGATGATCATCCTCGAGATGGAGGAAACGCTGGTCGAGGTCCGTGCCTCCGCCGCGCGCTGCATTGCCGACGGCAAGGAGATGCGACGCGCTTTGAGCCGGCTCGAAGAGCTTCAAAAGAGCTGGACCGAGAAAGCTGAGCTCGCGCTGTCGAAGGACCGCGAAGATCTGGCCAAGGCGGCGCTCCTCGAGCGCCAAAAAGCGGCCGACATGGCCGATGGACTCCAGGCAGAGACCAAAGTCATCGACGATACCCTGAAGGGCTACGAGGGCGACATCGCCAAGCTCCAGGGCAAGCTCCGTGAAGCCCGCGCGCGCCAGAACGCAATTACCGCTCGGTTCGAGAGCGCGGTGACCCGCGCCCGGGCTCGAGAAATCATGAACGGCAATCGCACCGAAGACGCCTTCTCGCGCTTCGAGCTGCTTGAGCGCCGCGCCGATTTCGCTGAAGGGCGCGCCGACGCGC
>JBKPKF010000171.1:0-1572 GCA_046730995.1 Pseudomonadota bacterium | reverse complement strand
GCCTCGGGGGTCAGCTTGCCCGGCTGCGCCCGGCGCATCTGCAGCTTGCCGTCGTTCCGCCGGCAGATCGTCATCTCCCCACCTAAGGTTCGAAAGCCCGCGCGATTCTGCCGCTCATCCTGAGGAGGGACTGAGCGAGCGGAGCGAGACGAAGGCCTGTCTCGAAGGGTCAACCGCGCCCACGCAAACGCTAGCGCCGCGTCCCACCGAACCGCGAAGCCCGGGTGCTTCGCCCGCCGATTCTGCATCGTCGCATATTTGAGGCCCACCTCGCGGCAGGAGAGCCGGACGTTGCCGGTCTTCCGAAGCACGTTCAGGAATGCGCGGTTCTGGATCGCCTGCGCCCGCGTCAACACCCTCGCCATCGGCGAGCGTTCGCCAAAATTATCCTACATTACAACTGCTATCCGCGCCGTCATTGCGAGGAGCCGCAGGCGACGCGGCAATCCAGAACGACGCTGGATTGCTTCGCTACGCTCGCAATGACGGCAGGGTGAGTGTTCAGCGGTCACTTCTTCCGCGGGTCGTCCTTCGGATCGACGTAGGTGATCTGGAACGGACCTCTGCCGCTGACCTGGATCGTTGTCGCCACGGGGGCGTGGACCCAATGGTTCATCTTCGGCTTCATGGTCACGGCGTGTCCCGCGGTCAGCGTCTTCGCGCTGGACATGTCGAGCTTGTCGCTCATTCCATAGTGAAGCTTGCCGGAAAGCACCTTCACCACCTCATTGGCCGGGTGCCAATGCGCCGGAACGGCATAATCGGCGGGCAGCCGGGCGCGGATGGTGAACATTCCCTTCTTGGCGGGGTTGCCCGAAACCACGGCGAAGGTCGATCCGGCGGGAAGGCCCGGCGGGCCCGCCATCCACTTCAAGTGGGACGTCTTGCCGAGCGCCGGAGTCGAGCCGGCGAGCAATGCAGCAGCTGTGATGAGCAGGAGTTTACGCATGGGATTCTCCCCTTTGAGTCCCGTCCCCCGAAGCCGTCCTTACTACGAGTTGCGGGCCCGGGCCACATCGTGTAGGGGCGCCCCCTTCCAGCATTACTGGAGCCCGCGGGAGAGCGCTTTGGCGTTCGTCTGGACCGCTTAACTTGAAACGCTCCGCCGAGCTGTTGCGATGGCGGACCATTGAGAGAGTGAAATGGCAAAGAAAATCACCGGCTATATCAAGCTGCAGGTGCCCGCGGGCATCGCCAACCCGGCGCCGCCGATCGGCCCGGCGCTGGGCCAGCGCGGCGTCAACATCATGGAATTCTGCAAGGCGTTCAACGCCGCGACGCAGGAGATGGAAAAGGGCGCTCCGATCCCGACGGTCATCACCGTTTATGCGGACCGCTCGTTCAGCTTCGTCACCAAGACCCCGACGGCCTCCTTCCTGCTGAAGAAGGCGGCGCGGATCCAGAAGGGCTCGAGCGAGACCGGCAAGGAAAGCTCGGGCAGCATCCGCCGCTCGCAGCTGCGCGACATCGCCGAAGCGAAGATGAAGGACCTCAACGCCAACGACCTCGAGGCGGCGACGAAGATCATCGAAGGCAGCGCCCGCGCGATGGGCCTCGAAGTGCGGGAGGGCT
>JBKPKF010000170.1:0-2549 GCA_046730995.1 Pseudomonadota bacterium | reverse complement strand
ACGGCACCGGCGGCGACGGCAAGCAGTTCCTGCGCCCGCAATTTGCTGACGAGCTTTATGGCCCGGGGCAGCCGCTCGATATCCGCCGCTACTGGATCATCCTCCCCGACAATATCGGCCACGGCAAATCGTCGAAGCCGTCTGACGGGCTTCGGATGCGCTTTCCCAAATATGACTACGACGACATGGTTGAAGCGCAGCACCGGATGCTCGTCGAAGGCCTCGGCATCAAGCGCATGCGGCTGATCATGGGCACCTCCATGGGCTGCATGCACAGTTTCGTCTGGGGGGAGACATACCCCGATTTCGCGAGCGCGCTGATGCCGCTCGCCTGCGAACCGATCGAGATCGCCGGCCTCAACCGGATGTGGCGGCAGCTCGCGGTCGATGGGATCGAAGCGGATCCCGCGTGGAAGGGCGGGAACTATGATGCCCAGCCTCAGCAGGGACTCCGCACGGCGGAATCGCTGCTGTTCGTCGCAGGCTCCGCCCCGCTCTACTACCAGGCGCAATATCCGACCCGGCGGACGGCGATCGCTTATGCCCAAGACCGAGTTGGGTCAGCGATCAAGGACCTCGACGCCAACGACCTCATCTACCAGCTGGATTCGTCGCGGAACTACAATCCGTGGCCGAAACTCGAGCGCATTCGAGCACCGCTGACGTGGATCAATTCGGCCGACGATTTCATCAATCCGCGGAACCTCGACGTTCCACAGAGGGCGCTCAAGCGGATGAAAACCGCGCGCTTCCGTTTAATCCCGGAAACGGCCGAAACGCGCGGCCACGGCACTCACACCTGGGCAAAATTCTGGAAGTCCGACCTTATCGCGCTTCTGAAGCGGTCGGGGCCGTGAGATCGTAAGCGGATACGTGGTTCATCGTGATGAGCCAGCGGCCGCGCACTTTGCGGAATAGCCGCGTGTTCACGCCCTCGGTCACTCGAGTGCCGCGTTCCAGCCGGTATTGGCCGACCAGCATCGCCGCATCGGGCGCGAGCAAGTCGACCTTCATATTGTAGAAGTGCAGCTTCCCCCGCCGCTCGGCCGAGCCGCCATAGTCGCGGATGTAATGGTCGAGCGTTCCCTGCCAGCCGTCCTGGAACTTGCCGCCGGAAACGAACACGACGTCCGGATTCTTGAAGCCAGCCATGTAGCCGCGGAAGTCGCCGCGGTTCCACGCGGCTTCCATGCGGGCGACTACGTGCAAGATCGCGGCGCGGTCCGATTTCGGGCTTGCCGAGGCAGCCTGACCGGCGAGCAAGAGCGCAAGGGCCGCAGCCGCTGCGACTTTCACAGCTGGAATTGTCCCGCGATGACCGTGTGGCACTTGCCGCCCAGCAAAACCCGATCGTCTTCCAGCCGGCAATGTAGGACGCCCGTCCGCTTGCTCGCTTGCAGCGCAGTGAACTCATTGCGGCCGAGCCGTTTTGCCCAATATGCGGCGAGGGCGGCGTGGGCCGAGCCGGTTACAGGGTCCTCGTCAATCCCGAGGTACGGGACGAATATGCGACTGACGATGTCGTAATCTGTGCCGCGTGCGGTCACCACCGCCATTCGATGGATTTGCCCGAGCGAGGCGAAATTGGGCTGGACGGCCCTGACCGCCGCTTCGTCCGCGACTTCGATTATCGCGGCGTCGTTGCAGCCTTCGGCCAGCCACGCCGGCGAATTCGGGAGTCCAACTGCGCGATTGAGCTCGGACTCCTCGACCTCACTGAGCGGCGGCGCGGGCAGGTCGAGCTCCAGGATGTCGTTGCGCCGACTGACGGTGAGAATACCGGCCCGGAGCGTCGCGAAGCGCACCGGTTCCGAATGGATCAGCACATGCCCCGCGGCGAGGGTCGCGTGACCGCATAGCTCGACCTCGCTCGTCGGGGTGAACCAACGCAGCTCATAATCGGCGTCGCCGCCCTCGCTGGGGACGGTGAACGCCGTCTCGCTGAGGTTATTTTCGGCTGCGATCGCCTGCATCAGCTCATCGTCGATCCAGCGCTCGAGCGGCATCACGGCGGCGGGGTTTCCGGTCAGTGGACGATGCGCGAAGGCGTCGACCTGGAAGAAGGGCAGGCTCGTCATGTCGCCTTCTCCGTAATCTCCTGCGAGAGCAGAGTCTCGCGGTCGGTCTGGCCTTCGGGATCGACATGGATGAGGATCTCCGTTCCTGGGAACCGCTGCTGCAATTCCTCTTCGACCGCATCGAGCCGATCGTGAGCCTCCTGCACGGTCCAGTTCGCGGGAACCCAGACGTGGAACTGGACGAAACGCACAGTCCCGCTCTTGCGCGTTCTCAAATCATGCAAGCCTGCGAGCTCCGGGTATTCCGCCGCGGCCGAGAGAAATCGCTCGCGCTCGGCTTCGGGCCATTCCTTGTCCATCAATTGATTCACGGCCTCGCCCGAGGCGCGCCAGGCGCCCCACACCAGCCAGAGAGCTATGCCGATTCCGAAGACGGCGTCCGCTCCGCGAATATGAAAAGTCTGGTCGAGTACCAGGGCGAAAATGACCGAGCCATTGAGAAGCAGGTCGGACTTGTAGTGAATATTATCC
>JBKPKF010000169.1:0-3317 GCA_046730995.1 Pseudomonadota bacterium | reverse complement strand
CTTGCAATCCATCATGCCGGCGCCGGTGCGCTCGCGAAGTTCTTTCACACTCGCGGCCGTGATCTCAGCCATTATATTCTTCCTCTCGTTCCCCGGCGAAGGCCGAGGTCCAGTCCAATCAAGAAAAGTCTGGATCCCGGCCTACGCCGGGATACAGGTGTTAAGCGTCCAGCGCGGCCTCGGCCGGCGGCTCGGCCCTCTCGCCGATGTCCACGCCCATCGCGACGGCTTCGCCGGTGCGGCCCACGTTCACCGCCAGGGCGACAGCGTCGGTGTAAAGGCGGATCGCCCGGCTTGCATCGTCATTGCCCGGAACGGGGAAGGCGATGCCCGACGGATCGCTGTTCGAATCGAGGACGGCCACGACCGGAATGCCGAGCACATTGGCTTCCTTGATTGCGAGCTCTTCCTTGTTCGTATCAATGACGACCATCACGTCGGGAAGACCGCCCATGTCGCGGATTCCCCCAAGGCTCTTTTCGAGCTTGTCGCGTTCGCGGGTCAGCTGGAGCACTTCTTTCTTGGTGAGGCCGGCGGTGTCACCACCGAGCTGCTCCTCGAGGCTCTTCAGCCGCTTGATCGAGTTGGAAATGGTCTTCCAATTCGTGAGCATGCCGCCGAGCCAGCGGTGATTGACGAAATGCTGGCCCGAAGCCTGAGCGGCCTCCGCGATCGCATCCTGCGCCTGGCGCTTGGTGCCGACAAACAGCACCTTGCCACCGCGAGCCGTCGTCTGCTGGACGAAGTCGAGAGCGCGCGCGAACAGCGGCACCGTCTGCGACAGGTCGATGATGTGCACCCCATTGCGGTCGCCGAAGATGTACGGCTTCATCTTGGGGTTCCAGCGGTGGGTTTGGTGGCCGAAATGCGCTCCGGCCTCGAGCAATTGCTGCATGGTGACGACGGTCGTCGCCATTGTTCTTCTCCTTCCGGTTCGTCCTCTGGGAAGCGTAAGCGGGCGTGGCCAACGACCCCGACCGACCGGTGTATGATGCTTCCCATGCGGGTTGAGGCGCGGCCCCTAGCCGAAGCGAGCCGCAGTTTCAAGCACTTGGGCTCTGGACAAGAGCGGGGGTTGACAGATGAGAACAAACAGTGAACATTTCACATCCTCAAAGGAGGCAGATCGTGATGTTCGCAGTTCTGGGCACCCTTCCCTTCCTCGCCACTTTGTGGCTGCTCGTCGTGCTCGGTGCCAAGGTTCTTGAGGAAAGCGGCGCGAAGATCGCCGCTGCCCTCAAGGGCAAGACGCGTCACCACCCTTTGGTCGAGGGCCGATCGATTCGGATGAGAATTCGTCGGCCGCAGGCCGCTATTTACGCCGAGCCGCGGTGGCGCGCCGCCGCCTGACCCCGGCGTAGCTCGCGAGCGCGAAAGGGATCATGATCAGATAGAGCGCCGCAATCGCCAGCAATGTTGCCCAGGGCGCGACGACCAAAGCCGCTCCAAGCAGAGCCACTCCCGCAAGAGCGAAAAGCCGCCAATCTCGACGGATCCGAATGCTCGACCAGCTGTACGTCGGAAGGCTCGAGATCATCAGCAGGGCGATGAACAGAGTCCAGGCCATCACCAACGGCCACTGCTGATAGAATGGATCGTGGTCAGTGATGAGCCACAGATAGATCGGCACGAAGGCCAGCCCGGCCCCCGCCGGCGCCGGAACGCCGGTATTGAAACCCGCGGATTTGTGCGGCTGCTCGGCCGCGTCGAGCCGCGCGTTGAAGCGAGCCAGGCGAAGCGCGCAGCATACGGCCAGTGCGAGCGCCGCAATCCAGCCGAAGCGGGGCGCATTCTGCAGCGACCAGAGGAAGAGGATCAGCGCAGGCGCGGTTCCGAAGGCGATATTGTCGGAGAGGGAATCGAGCTCCGCCCCGAAGCGGCTTTGCGCTCGCAGAAGCCGCGCGATCCGGCCATCGATCCCATCGAGCACGCCCGCGAGGACGATTGCGCCGAGCGCCTTTTCCCACTCACCACGGACAGCCAGGCTGACCCCCGTCAGGCCGAGGCACAAGGCAAGCGTGGTGATGGCATTGGGTATCATGGCGCGGAACGGGATGCGCCGCGGCCCCTGATCGACACTGTTGTCTTCGCTCACTGGCTGGTGCCGGTAACGGGGATGTCCAGGCCGACGATCCCCAGGATCGTCTCGCCGGCGATCGCGCGCTGGCCGAGAAGGACGCGGGGCGCTGCGGTTGAGGGCAGATAGACGTCCACCCGGCTGCCGAAGCGGATCAGCCCGACCCGCTGCCCAGCCTGAACCACATCGCCCTCGCGAACGAACGCCAGGATCCGGCGGGCGACCAGCCCGGCAATTTGGGTAAAGCCAATACGCAGTCCATCCGCGCCTTCGACCAGCAGGTGCTGCCGCTCATTATCCTCGCTCGCTTTGTCGAGATCGGCATTGATGAATTTGCCGGGAACGTATGCGATCCGCTTCACGCGGCCGGCGATCGGTGACCGGTTTATGTGAACGTCGAACACGCTCATAAAGATCGACACGCGCATATATTCGGCGTCCGCCAGACCCTCGGGGCCCCGAAGCTCCGGCGGCGGCGGCACCTTGGCAATCATCGTGATCAGCCCATCGGCCGGGGACATGATGTATTTCTCGCCCTTGGGCGTGGTTCGGACCGGGTCGCGGAAGAAGGCGGCGACCCAAATCGTAACGCCGGCGAGCAGCCATCCCAGGAAGTGGCTGACAATGAGATAGACGGCCGCCGTGATCGCCGCGGCAATCACAACATATTTGCGGCCTTCGGGGTGGACTGAGGGGAAGCGCCACTTGACGGTCGTGGTCAGCGGGCTGTCCGGCTTTTCGAGGGCGGGCATTCGCGCTCCCTTAGAGGCGCGTAATCCCCGGCACAACGGCGCGGTTGCGTGCGTTGAAAGCGCATCCTAAGGCCCCGCCAATTCCAAAATCGCAGGAACGCGCATGCCCAAGATCAAGGTGAAGAACCCCGTCGTCGAGCTTGATGGCGACGAAATGACGCGCATCATCTGGCAATGGATCCGGGAACGGCTGATCCAGCCCTATCTCGACGTCGAGCTCATTTATTTCGACCTGTCGATCCAGAACCGCGACGCAACCGAGGACCAGGTTACGATCGACGCGGCCAACGCGATCAAGCAGCATGGCGTCGGCGTCAAATGCGCGACGATCACGCCCGATGAGGCACGCGTCGAGGAATTCAACCTCAAGAAGATGTGGAAATCGCCAAACGGAACGATCCGCAACATCCTGGGCGGAGTCATTTTCCGAGAGCCGATCGTCATCGCCAACGTGCCGCGCCTGATCCCCGGCTGGACCGATCCGATCG
>JBKPKF010000168.1:0-9325 GCA_046730995.1 Pseudomonadota bacterium | reverse complement strand
GGTTTGTTGCAGGCGGCGAGCGCTGCCGCGGCTGCGAAAACCAGGATCAGTTTACTTGCATCGCGCATAGGTGAAGCTCGCCATTGGGTTGCTCTCGGTACGCACTAGCTCTCGCCCTTTCAGCGTGAGCGCTTCGAACTTCGTCCACGTTTGGCCTTCGCCAGTAAAGCTGAAATGACCGCTGATCGAGTCCGTTCCGCTTTGGGCGTCCCGTGCCGGGACGGCACGCGATTCATAGAGGCGGAATTCGGATGGGCCGACGACCAGCAATCCCTTGGCATCGCCACGGCTCGACGTGCAGTCCATCGGAGCGAGTCCCCAGCGGCCCTGGAGCGAGGCAGGAATTGCGTTGGGCGGAGCGTCAGGCTCAGTTGCCGGCGCTGCGTTTTTGGGCGGCGCTCCGGTGGCGTTGGGGACGTTGTCGTTGATCGCCGGAAGATCCGCGGCGTTGGCTTGGCTATCGACCGGATCGCGCTTGCCGCATGCGACGATGGTCATCATCAGGAACAAGGCAAGCAGCGGTCCGATTACGCGGAGCATGCGTCCTCAACCATCCGGAACGCGAACTTGTTGCGCGCTAATAGCTGAACGCGGGAAGGCAGTTGGCCCCTTGGTCGGCTCCGTCGCGGAAATTCGCGTGGCTGAAGAACCAGCGGTCGGGCTTGAATCCGCGAAACGCCTCGCTCGTCAGACGCAGGCCGAAACCGGAGGCATCCGCGACTATGTATGTGACGCTTGCGCCGTCCCTGGCCTCGGTCACGACGGTGCTTCCGTACCTTGTGACAACCGGGCCGGGCCCCGGCCTCACCCCATTCTGGATGTTCACCTCACGGCCCGAAATAATGAGGCGCGTCGCTTGTGGCGCCTGGCCTTGCGGTAGGACGAGCGCGCGATCGCCAGTGGCGAGTGAGATCCGATAGCCGCCGCCGCAGAAATTCCCTGGCCCGCGATATTCCACGGTGCGCGGACCGGTCCATTGGCCAAGCGCCGCCGCCGCGATCATCGTCACGATCATCTTTGCCCCCCTTGCTGCTCCTCTACCCGAACGTCGGGATGATGAAGGCGCTTTCGCCGTGCGCTTCGCCGTCCGGCCAACGCTGCGTCACGACCTTCGACTTGGTCCAGAATCTCAGGCCTTCCTGGCCGTACTGGCCAATGTCTCCGAAGCCCGAGCGCTTCCACCCGCCGAAGCTGTGGTAGCTGACCGGCACCGGGATCGGCACGTTAATCCCGACCATTCCGACATTGACTCGAGCGGTGAATTCCCGCGCGGCGTGTCCGTTGCGCGTGAAGATCGCGACTCCATTGCCGTATTCGTGCTGCGACGGGAGCTTCAGCGCCTCCTCGAAATCATTCGCTCGGACCATCTGGAGGACCGGACCGAATATCTCGTCCTTGTAGCTCTGCATGTCGGTCGTGACGTGATCGAACAAGGTCGGGCCGATAAAGAAGCCCTGCTCGTGGCCCTGGAGGGTGAAGCCGCGGCCGTCGACCACCAACTCCGCGCCCTCGTCGATCCCCATCTGGATATAATGTTCGATGCGCTCCTTGTGCGCCTTGCTGACGACCGGGCCGTAGTGGGCGTCGGGATCGGTCGAGACTCCGACACGCAGGCCCTCGATCGCGGGAATCAGCTTGGCCCGAAGGGCGTTCGCGGTGTCCTCGCCGACCGGCACCACAACCGGAAGGGCCATGCACCGTTCGCCGGCCGAGCCGAAGGCCGCTCCGGCGAGGTCGTTGACCACCTGGTCGAGATCCGCGTCGGGCATGACGATGCCGTGGTTCTTGGCGCCACCAAACGCCTGGACGCGCTTCCCGTTCGATGTGCCCCGCGAGTAAATATACTGGGCGATGTCGCTGCTGCCGACGAAGCTCACCGCAGCAATGTCCGGGTGGTCGAGGATCGCGTCGACCATTTCCTTGTCGCCATGGACGACGTTGAGGATCCCGTCGGGAAGCCCGGCGTCTTTCATCAGCTCGGCAAGTCGGTTGGGAACGCTGGGGTCGCGCTCGCTGGGCTTGACGATGAATGCGTTCCCGCAGGCGATCGCCATCCCGAACATCCACATCGGGATCATCGCCGGGAAGTTGAACGGCGTAATACCCGCGCCGATACCGAGCGGCTGGCGCATCGAATAGACGTCGATGCCAGTGCCGGCGCCGACGGTATATTCGCCCTTTAAGGCCTGCGGGATTCCACACGTATATTCGATGACTTCGAGACCGCGCTGAACATCGCCCTTGGCATCGGCGAGGACCTTGCCATGCTCGGAACTGAGCAGCCGCGCCAGATCGTCCATGTTCTTTTCGACGAGCTCGCGGAACTTGAACATCACCCGGGCGCGACGCTGCGGGTTGGTCGCGGCCCAGGCGGGCTGGGCACCCTTGGCGGCGTCGACCGCTTTCTGGAGATCGGCCGCGGTGCCGAAGCGCACATGGGCCTGGACCTGCCCCTGGTTGGGGTCGAAAACGTCGCCCTGCCGTTCGCCCGAAGCGAAGCTGGAACCGCCTATGAAATGGTCGATGCTGCGAAGCATGGATACGCGTCCTGAACTCTATGGGTTGGGGTCGCGGCTCCCCTAGACCCGAGGAGCGGCAAATGCCAGTTGCGGCAGCCGAGGAGAGGGAGAGTCGCGATGCGTCGATTGATCGCTTTGTCGAGCCTGCTGCTGATCGGCGCCGCGCCGCCTCCGTCCCCCGACGCGAAGTTGCGCGCGATCGTCGCGCCAGTCAGTCAAGAGCAGCTGCGGCATACGATCCAGACTCTCGTCAGCTTCGGGACGCGCCATACGCTTTCCTCGCAGACCGATCCCAAGCGCGGAATCGGCGCGGCGCTGACCTGGAGCCAGGGCCAATTCGAGAGTCTCGGCCTACCAACAGTGCGGCCATGCGACACGTTCACTGGCGACCGCATTCCCAAGCCGACGCGCGTGTGCGACATGATCGCGATCCAGCGCGGGACCGAGCGGCCCAACGACGTGGTGATCATCACCGCCCATATCGACAGCCGGGTGACCGATCCGCTCAACGCCGACGCGTTCGAGCCGGGGGCCAACGACGACGGCTCAGGCTCGGCCGCGGTGCTGGAGGCGGCGCGCATCCTCAGCAAACACAAATTCCCCGGGACGATCGTCTATTCGCTCGATTCCGGCGAAGAGCAGGGCCTCTACGGCGCCAAGGTGATCGCGGCTTATGCCAAGACGCAGGGCTGGAACGTCATCGCTGATTTGAACAACGATATCATCGGGAACAGCTGCGGATCGGACGGGGTGTGCGATTCGACCCATGCGCGAGTTTTATCGGAAGGGCCGCGTTCGCAGGGCGAGGCGGAGCTCGCTGCGCAGACTCACAGCCTCGGCGGCGAGAACGACAGCCCATCACGCAACATCTCGCGATTTCTCGACAGCCTCGCCGATCGGCTGAAGATCGGGCTGGATGTTCGGCAGATCTGGCGCACCGACCGCTTCAGCCGCGGTGGCGACCATATCGAGTTTTTGAAGCTCGGCTTCCCCGCAGCGCGGATCAGCGTCGCGGTCGAGAATTACAATTGGCAACACCAGGACGTGCGAGTCGAGAAGGGCGTGCACTACGGCGACACGATCGACCATGTCGATTTCCCCTATCTCGCCAAGATGACCAAGCTGAACATCGCCGCGCTCGCCGCAATCGCGAGTGCGCCTCCGCCGCCGGAACCGAAGGTCGAGGGGGCGGTTAGCACGGATACAAAGGTCAGCTGGAAGCCCATCATAAGTGCGGATCGCTACATCGTCCGCTGGCGGCGTACCGACGCCAATCAGTGGCAGGAAGCCGCGACAGTTCGCTTTGGAACGCCGGAGCAAGTTGCTCTTTGGCAGGAAGCCGCACGCGAGAATGGCGGAATCGGCTTCACGGATGTCACATCGGTTGGCAAAATACTCAAGCACATCCGCGTCGACGATTGGGTGTTCGGCGTCTCGTCGGTGAGCAAGGACGGCTTCGAGAGCCCGGTCGCCTCGGCGGTTCCGGGCGGGGCGTTCAAGCCTTATATTGCGCCCGAGAAGAAATAGTCCGTCATTGCGAGCGGAGCGAAGCAATCCAGAAGGGCGTTGGTGCAGCTGGATTGCTTCGTCGTTGCACTCCTCGCAATGACGAAGGCTGGAGGTAGGGATGGCCGGCGGTTGGACGCGCGATGGCGCGGTCCAGGACCAGATCGACGACACGGTGAAGGACGCGGTCCTTCGCGCCCGCGCGCTGACTCCCTCTGGCGAGAGCGCCGAGGAATGCGACGATTGCGGCGAGGCAATCCCTCAAAAACGGCGCGAGGCGCTGCCCGGCGTGCGCACGTGCGTCGCCTGCCAGACCGAGCGCGACAAGGCCGTGGTCCATTCGACCATCAACCGCCGCGGCAGCAAGGATAGCCAGCTTCGGTGATCGTCACCCCGGCCTTGAGCCGGGGCCTGCCTTCCTTCAGAGCGGCGGAATGAAGAAAAGGCGGATCCCGGATCAAGTCCGGGATGACGAACATTAACTGACCATGCCCCGCAAGCGCTCAGGAGGCCTGCCCAGCCGCAAGCAGATCCTGGATTTCATCGCGACGTCTGACCAGCCGGCGGGGAAGCGCGAGATCGCGCGTGCGTTCGGCCTGTCGGGACAGGACAAGATCGACCTGAAGCGCCTGCTGAATGACATGGCGGACGAGGGGCTGATCGACCATTCGCGCGGACGCGCATTCCACCAGGCGGGCGGGGTGCCGAAGGTCACGGTGCTGCGCGTCAGCCAGGTCGACGACAGTGGCAATGTCTTCGCCGTTCCCGAGCAATGGCATGCCGAGACACCACCGCCGCGGCTGCGCCTGGTCGAGCGCGGCAGAAGCGCGCTCGGGATCGGCGACCGCGTCCTCTGTCGTACCGAGGAGAAAGGTCAGGGCTGGCTCGCCCATCCGCTGAAGAGGCTCGCGCGCGCGGCCGAGCTGGTGCTCGGAGTGGTGCGCCGCGACGGCGACCGTTTTTGGCTGTCGCCCGTCGACAAGCGCGAGCGGCGCGAGTTTGCGATCCACGATTTGAAGGACGCTGAGCCCGGCGACCTCGTGCTCTGCGAGGTCTCCGGCCGCCCGCCACGGGTCAGCGCGCGCGTCGACGCGGTGCTCGGCGACCCGTTCGCGCCGCGCAGCTTCTCGCTGATCGCGATCCACAAACATGGTCTTCGCGCCGAGTTTGCACAGGAAGCGATCGACGAAGCGCATCGCGTGGCGAAGCAGCCGCTCGGCGAGCGCGAGGATCTGACGCATCTCCCCATCGTCGCGATCGACCCCGAAGACGCGCGCGACCATGACGACGCGATCTGGGCCGAGCCGGACGGCGAAGGCGGCTGGAACGCGATCGTCGCGATCGCCGACGTCAGTTTCTACGTCCGCCCCGGCAGCGAGCTCGACCGCGAGGCGCGGGCGCGCGGCAACAGTGTCTATTTCCCCGACCGGGTTGTGCCGATGCTGCCCGAAGAGCTGTCGGCTGATATTTGTTCGCTGAAGGCTGGCGAGCCCAGGGCGGCGATGGCCTGCCACTTGAAGATCGGCAAGGACGGCGCGCTCAAGAGCTGGCGATTCAGCCGCGCGAAGGTCCGGATCACGGCGAATATCGCTTACGAGGATGCGCAGGCAGCGATCGATGCGGCGAGTGAAGAGCGGATCGAGGTCTCCTCCCCAACATGCGACATGCCGCCGGTTGAAGGGGGTGTTCCGCAGGAGTTGGTCGAGAAAGCCCTGAAGCCCCTGTGGGCCTGCTGGCGTGCACTGTTCGCGGCCCGGCAGAAGCGCGATCCGCTCGAGCTCGACCTGCCCGAACGCCGGGTGATGCTCGATGAAAAAGGCCGGATCATGTCGATCGCGCCGCGCGACCGGCTGGACGCGCACCGGTTGGTCGAAGACTTCATGATCGCGGCCAACGTTGCCGCCGCCCGCGCGCTCGAGGCGAAAAAGGCGCCGGTTATGTACCGGGTGCACGAGCCGCCGAGCCGCGAGAAGCTCGTCGCGCTCAAGGATTATCTGAAGACATTCGACATCGAATTCGCCCTCGGCCAAGTGGTCAAACCCGGCACGTTCAACCGGATCATCGAACGGTTGGGGGATGGCGACGGACGTGTCGAAATCATGGAGCAGTTGCTTCGCACGCAGATGCAGGCGCGTTACGCGCCCGAGCGGCTCGGTCATTTCGGGCTGGCGCTCGCGACATACGCGCATTTCACCTCGCCGATCCGCCGCTACGCCGACCTTCTCATCCACCGGTCGCTCGTGGATGCCTACAAGCTCGGTGAAGGCGGCCTGCCGCGCGGCGAGGAGGAGAAGTTCGAGCAGATCGGGGAGCAGATTTCGATGCTCGAGCGACGCGCGATGGAGGCCGAACGCGACACGATCGACCGCTATGTCGCCGCGTATCTTTCGGACCAGGTCGGCCAGCTGGTCGAATGCCGCATCACCGGAGTCCAGCCGTTCGGATTCTTCGCCACGGTCGAGGATCTGGGGGGCGACGGGCTGGTGTTCGCGCGCGACCTCGGCACCGAATATTTCCGCTACGATGAAGGCGCGAAGTTGCTCGTCGGCGAGGAAACGGGCGAGACCTACCGCATCGGCCAGCGCCTGACCTTGCGTCTCGCGGAGGCGAACCCCGTATCGGGTTCGCTGCGTTTCGAGCTTCCGGAAGGGAGTTACGGCGGAGCTGCCCCGCCGCGCAGCGACCGCCAGCGGCCCGCCGGCCGCCGCGGTCGCCCGCCGAACATCCGCCACCAGGGGCGCCGGCGCTGAAACCTTTTCGCCGCGGGCTCATTTGCTGAGGCGAAGGGATCCCGCCATGGCCTACAAGATCGCGATCATCGTCGGCAGCCTCAGGAAGGACAGCATCAACCGGAAAGTCGCGCGGTCGATCTGCGGCCTGCGCGGCGACAATCTCGACTGTTCGATGATCGAGATCGGCGATCTGCCGAACTACAATCAGGACCTTGACGCCAGTCCGCCCGAGCAATGGACGCGGTTCCGCCAGCAGATCGCAGCGTCCGACGGCGTTCTGTTCTGCAGTCCGGAATATAATCGAGGGATTCCGGGCGTGCTCAAGAATGCCATCGACGTCGGCTCTCGGCCCTACGGCCAGAGCGTGTTCGACAAGAAGCCGGCGGCGATCGTCACGGCGTCACCCGGCTCGATCGGCGGGTTCGGGTCGAACCACCAGATCCGGCAGGCCGCGGTGTTCCTCAACATGCCCGTAATGCAGCAGCCCGAGGCTTATCTCGGGCATGTCAGCGAGGAAGCGTTCGACGAATCGGGATGCCTGAAGGAAGGTCCGCTGAAGGATCTCGTCACCGTCGTCGCCCATGCCTTTGCGAATTGGGTCGAGATGATCCATCGCTCGCGTCAGTTGCTCGCCGAAGATTCGGCGCATGCCGCGCAGGCCTCGGCGAAAGAGCCCGCGTGAAGCTTCAGGTCACCTTCTTGCGTTCCATGAAGCGGGGATCGTCCCATGCGCGCGAGGAAAGGATGTCGCTCAGGATCTCGGCGGCTAACCAAACATCCTCGAAGCGGGTGTAAAGCGGCGTAAAGCCGAAACGCATCAGGTCGGGTGCGCGAAAGTCGCCAATGACTCCGCGGTCGATCAGCGCTTGCATGACGGCATAGCCCTCAGGGTGCGCGAAGACGACGTGGCTGCCGCGCTGGGCAGGGTCGCGCGGGCTTGCGAGCCGCACCTCTTCGCCGCAGCGTGCCTCCACCTCGTCGACGAAAAATTGCGACAGCCGCCGCGCCTTGGTCTCGACGTCACCCATCGCGATACCTTCGAACGTGTCGAGTCCAGCCTCGAGCGCGGCAAGGCCCAGGATCGACGGCGTCCCGGTGAGAAAGCTCAGGATTCCGGCTGCCGGCCGGTAGTCGTCATCGAACGCGAACGGCTCGGCATGACCCATCCAGCCCTGGACCGGCGAGTGAAGTTCGCCCTGGAGCCGCTCGGCGACATAGACGAAAGCAGGAGCGCCCGGCCCGCCGTTCAGATATTTATAGCCGCATCCGACCGCGAGGTCCGAGCCCGTTCCATTGAGGGCGACCTCGATCGCGCCCGCGCTGTGCGACAGGTCCCAGACGACAAGCGCGCCGGCCGAGTGAGCGGCGGAGTTGGCAGCGGCCATGTCGTAAAAAGCGGCCGAGCGATAATCGACATGGGTCAAAGTGACGACCGCCGTGTGTTCGTCGATCGCCCCCATCACCTCCTCAGCGGGCACCGCCTTGAGCTCTAGCCCGAGAAGGTCGGCAAGCCCTTGGGCGACATAGAGGTCGGTCGGGAAATTGCGCTGCTCCGTCAGGATCTTCCTTCGGCCCGGACGCGCCTGCGCCGCCGCCGCGAGCAGCTTGAACAGGCAGACGCTGGTCGAATCAGCGACCAGCAGCTCGTTCGGCTTGGCCCCCACGATCGGCGCGAGCTTGGCCGCAATCCGCGTCGGCCAGTCGATCCAGCCGTGCGCGTTCCAGCTGGCAATGAGATCATCGCCCCACTGGCGCTCGGTGACGTCGCGGAGCCGCTCGGCGGTCGTGACCGGTAGCGCGCCCAATGAATTGCCGTCGAGGTAGATGATGCCCTCGGGCAGGGCGAACCGTACGCGTGCAAAGGCCAGCGGATCGGAAGCGTCGAGTTGGCGGGCGTCTTCGAGTGTCATTTGCATTCCGTCACCCCCGCGAAAGCGGGGGTCCCGCTGCCTTACTGCACGACCGCCTGAAGGGAAGCGGGATTCCCGCGTTCGCGGGAATGACGACCCTAAAGCTTCGGCAGAGTCACGCCCTTCTGCCCCATATATTTGCCGGCTCGGTCGGCGTAGCTCACCTCGCACGGCTCGTTCCCTTGAAGGAACAGGAACTGGCACGCGCCTTCGTTGGCGTAGACCTTGGCCGGAAGCGGGGTCGTGTTGGAGAATTCCAGGGTCACATGTCCCTCCCAGCCCGGCTCGAGAGGTGTCACGTTCACGATGATCCCGCACCGCGCATAGGTGGACTTGCCGAGGCAGATCACGAGTATGTCGCGCGGCACCCGGAAATATTCGACCGTGCGAGCGAGCGCGAAGCTGTTGGGCGGGATGATGCAGACGTCGGTCTTGCGGTCGACGAAGCTGTTGGCGGCGAAATCCTTAGGGTCGACGGTCGCCGAATCGACGTTGGTGAAGATCTTGAACTCGTCGGCGACCCGCGCGTCATAGCCGTATGACGACAGGCCATAGCTGATGCAGGCCTCTCGCCGCTGGGCCTCCACGAACGGTTCGATCATGCCGTTCGACTGCGCCTGCTCGCGAATCCAGCGGTCGGACAAAATCGCCATTCCGA
>JBKPKF010000167.1:0-5280 GCA_046730995.1 Pseudomonadota bacterium | reverse complement strand
TCTTCCTGATCTGCGACACTTGCGGGCAAACGGTTCATATCGACGACGACAGCCTGTCGGGCGGCGTTCGCCAGGCGGCGAAGAGCGCCGGATTCTCGGCGCCCAGGCCCGTCATCGAAGTGCGCGGCACCTGCGGAGAGTGCGAAGGTTCCTGAGCATTTCCTGAGGATTTGCTGAAATCGGCCACCTGTTTGGACAGGCTGGTGACTTCGCCGTTCGCTCCGCGTAAGTGCCTCGACCGATGACAGAAAGCTCAGAAACACCGTTGCTGGACGCGGTTCAGTTCCCGGCCGACCTTCGTACGCTCGGCAAGGATCAGCTGCCGCAATTCGCCGAGGAACTGAGGCAGGAGGTGATCTCGGCCGTGTCGGTGACCGGCGGGCACTTGGGAGCGGGTCTCGGCGTCGTCGAGCTGACGGTTGCGATCCATTACGTGTTCGATACCCCCAGGGACAAACTCGTCTGGGACGTCGGCCACCAGGCCTATCCGCACAAGATCGTCACCGGCCGCCGGGACCGAATCCGCACTTTGCGCCAGGGCGGCGGCCTTAGCGGTTTCACCAAGCGCAGCGAGAGCGAATACGATCCGTTCGGCGCCGCGCACAGCTCGACATCGATCTCCGCCGCGCTCGGTTTCGCAATTGCCAGCAAACTGTCCGGCGACCCGGATCGCGCCATAGCGGTTATCGGCGACGGCGCGCTCAGCGCCGGAATGGCCTATGAAGCGATGAACAACGCCGCGGCCGCGGGCAACCGGCTCATCGTCATCCTAAACGACAACGACATGTCGATCGCGCCGCCGGTTGGGTCGCTGCGCAATTCGCTCGCCCGGCTCGTTAGTTCCGGCAAGTATCTCGCTCCGCGCAAGCTCGCGCAAAAGCTGGCCCGCGCCATGCCCGAGCCGCTGCACGTCGCTGCGCGTCGGATGGAAGAATATGCGCGCGGGATGCTGACCGGCGGCACTCTCTTCGACGAGCTGGGCTTTTATTATGTCGGCCCCGTCGATGGGCACGACGTGCGCGCCTTGGTCGAAGTGCTGGAGAACGTCCGCGACGCCGATGAGGGGCCGATGCTGGTCCATGTCGTGACCAAGAAGGGGAAGGGTTACGCTCCGGCCGAAAATGCTGCCGACAAATATCATGGCGTGGTGAAGTTCGACGTCGTCTCCGGCGTGCAAGCCAAGGCGGCTGCCGGCGCTCCCAGCTACACGAGCGTTTACGCGAAGGCGCTGACCGCCGAAATGGAGCGCGACGAGAAAGTGGTGGCGATCACCGCTGCGATGCCCTCCGGGACGGGCCTTGATAAGGTCGCTGATAGATTCCCAGACCGGACCTTCGATGTCGGCATTGCTGAACAGCATGCGGTGACCTTCGCCGCGGGGCTGGCCGCGCAGGGCTATCGCCCATTCGCGACGATTTATTCGACCTTCCTTCAGCGCGCGTACGACCAGGTCGTCCACGACGTCGCGATCCAGAACCTGCCCGTGCGCTTCGCGATGGACCGCGCGGGGCTGGTCGGTGCTGACGGGGCGACGCACGCCGGGTCATTCGATCTTGCTTATCTCTGCACTTTGCCCAACTTCGTTGTGATGGCGGCGGCCGACGAGGCCGAGCTCGTCCACATGGTCCACACCATGGCGCTGCACGACAGTGGCCCGATCGCGGTGCGCTATCCCCGCGGCGAGGGCAGGGGTGTAGCGCTGCCCGACCAGCCGCTGGCGCTCGAAATCGGCAAAGGCCGTATCGTCCGCGAGGGCAAGACGGTGGCGATCCTGTCGCTCGGAACGCGCCTCGCCGAAGCCGAGAAAGCGGCTGACGATTTGGAGGCGCGCGGATTGTCGACCAGTGTCGCCGACCTCCGCTTCGCCAAGCCGCTCGATAGCGAGCTCATCCGCCGGCTGCTGACGACGCACGAGGTGGCGGTGACGATTGAGGAAGCGTCGATCGGCGGGCTCGGAGCGCATGTGCTGACCCTTGCCAGCGACGAGGGCTTGGTCGACGCGGGCCTCAAGATCCGGACGATGCGCCTCCCCGACCGCTTCCAGGACCACGACAAGCCTGAGACGCAATATGACGAGGCGCGCTTGAACGCGCCGCACATCGTCGAAACGGTGCTGAAGGCGCTGCGCGTCAACAGCGCCGGCGTCGAAGAGGTGCGGGCGTAGCCAAGGTCCGTGCAGACCAACTGCTGGTCAACCGGGGGTTGGCGGAGAGCCGGACTCGGGCGCAGGCGCTGATCATGGCGGGAGCGGTGTTCAGCGGCGAAAAGAAGCTCGCCAAGCCCGGCGACATGCTGGCCGAGGACGCGCCGCTCGAGGTGCGCGGCAAGGACCATCCGTGGGTCTCGCGCGGCGGGATCAAGCTCGATCACGGCCTGGTGCATTTCGAGTTCGATGCGACGGGAGCGGTCGCGCTCGACGTCGGAAGCTCGACCGGAGGCTTTACCGACGTATTGCTCAGTCGCGGGGCCGCGAAGGTTTATGCCGTAGATGTCGGCACCAACCAGCTGGCGTGGAAGCTGCGGCAGGACCCGCGAGTGGTCGTGCTCGAGCAGACGAATGCCCGCCATTTGACGTCCGAACAGATCCCCGAGCCCGTCGATATCGTGGTGTGCGACGCGAGCTTCATCGGCCTCGCCAAGGTGCTGGAGGCAGCGCTGCAGCTGGCAAAGCCAGGTGCGAAACTCATTGCGCTCGTGAAGCCGCAGTTTGAGGCCGGCCGCTCCGAAGTGGGAAAGGGCGGAGTGGTCCGGGATCCCGCCGTTCACGAGCGCGTCTGCGCCGAAGCGGCCGAATGGGTGCGGTCGAAGGGCTGGGAGGTGCTTGGAATCACGCCGAGCCCGATCACCGGGCCGGAAGGCAATGTCGAGTTTTTGCTTGGCGCTTCAAAAATTTAGCTGGGGAAAGCGGGGATAGCTTTTCTCCACAGGGTGGCGGAACGCGCCGCGACTTCCTAAATCCCGCCGAAAGGGAGATTGATCGATGCAGTCCGAGAACAAATTGTTCGACGACTTCGTGAAGATGGTGAACGGCTTTGCCGGGACCATGGCCGGAATGGGCCGCGAGGCGGAGTCCAGCGCGCGCGAGAAGTTGCGCGAGTGGATGGCCGGCCAGGACTTCGTCGGGCGCGACGAATTCGAGGCGGTAAAAGCCATGGCCGCTGCCGCGCGTGACGAAAATGAAGCTTTGAAGAAGCGCATCGTCGCGCTCGAAGCCAAGGCCGGCAGTCAGGCAAAGCGCACCACCAAGGGCAAGCCCGGAGCCAGGCCCTGAGCGAAGAGGAAATCCAGGAAGAGCGCGACGACGGCGCCCCGATTGAAGTTCTCGAGGCCTATTTCGAGGCCCGCGGCTGGGCGTGCGAGCGTACCGCGGAGGGCGAGATTGTCGCATCGGCGACCGGAAGCTGGGCGCAATATGAGCTTCGGGGAGTCTGGCGGCCGGAGGACCAGGTGCTCCAGTTCCTCGCCTTCCCGGACATCAAGGTCGGCGCGGACAAGCGTACGGCCATCTTCGAGGCGCTGAGTCTTATCAACGAACAGCTCTGGCTCGGGCATTTCGAAATCTGGTCGGGATCGGGACTGGTCGTGTTCCGCCATTCAACCATCCTCGACGCGCGAGAAGGCGAGGGGCTCAGCCTCGAACAGGCCGAAGCGATCGCCGAGGCCGCGGTCGAGGAGTGCGAGCGCTTCTATCCCGTATTTCAATTCGTCCTGTGGGGCGGGAAAGCGCCCAGCGAGGCCATAGCCGCCGCTCTGATCGACACCCACGGCGAAGCATGACCGGCGGACCGCAACTTCCGGCGCCGACCTGGTTCGTGGGCTGCGGGAATATGGGCAAATCGATTATCGAGGGTTGGCGTTCAGCCGGGATTGACCTGTCTCAAGTCGTCGTGATCGACCCCATCGCGCTTACCATAGAGGGCATTCGCAAGGTCGATTCCTTTCCGGACGCGGGAATTCCGCCGAAGCTCGTCGTGCTCGGATTCAAACCCCAGAATCTGGAAGACGTCGTTCCGCAGCTCAAGCCATGGATCACGTCGCGAACGACGGTGCTGTCGATCCTCGCAGGGGTCGAGGTTGAAAGCCTCAGGCAGCGCTTTCCTGGCGCCGGCGCGATCGTCCGGGCCATGCCCAACCTTCCGGTCGCGATCCGGCGCGGAGTTACGGCGCTATACAGCGATGATGCCGACGACGCGCTGAAGCAGCAACTCGGCGACCTGTTCGCCTCGCTCGGCTGGGCGATTTGGACCGCGGATGAAGCGCGTCTAGCGGCTATCGGATCGGTCGCCGGAGCCGGCCCTGCTTATGCCGCACGCTTCGTTCGAGCGCTTGCAAAGGCGGGTGAGGCGCGCGGGCTCAGCCCCGAAATCTCCGCGACAGTTGCGCTTGAGACGGTGCTCGGAACGGCGTGGATGGCTGCGACCGCGAATGAGACCATGGATGACGTCGTCAAGCGCGTCGCCAGCCCCGGCGGAACGACGGAGGCAGGACTTGCCGTCCTCGATCAAGCTCTCGACGATTTGATCAGAGTGACGGTCGAGGCCGCGTCGCGGCGGGGCGCTCAGCTTGCCGAAGAGGTACGCAGCGCCTAGGCGCGCTGACATGGCTGAGCTTCAGGGCACGTTCGACGACCGCGACGGTTGGATCTGGTTCGATGGTGAGCTGGTGCCGTGGCGCGACGCGAAGGTCCATGTGCTGACCCACGCCCTGCACTATGCGAGCAGCGTGTTCGAGGGGCAGCGCGCTTACAATGGTGAGATATTCAAGCTTCGCGAGCATAGCGAGCGGCTGCACAAGAGCGCTCGCCTGCTTGGCTTCGAAATCCCGTGGACGACCGATGAGATCGACGCGGCCTGCAATGAAGTGCTGAAGGCCAACGGCTGGACCGACGCCTATATGCGCCCGGTCGCCTGGCGCGGGTCGGAATCGATGGGTGTGGCGCCCGGCAAGACCAAGCCGCATCTTGCGATCGCCGCGTGGGAATGGGGCAAATATTACGGCGATGAGCTCGCCAAGCAGGGTATCCGGCTCGATATCGCGCCGTGGCGCCGGCCGGCGCCTTATACCGCGCCGACCGAATCCAAGGCCGCCGGCCTGTACATGATCTGCACCCTGTCGAAGCAGCATGCGGAACAGCGCGGCTATAACGACGCGCTGATGTTCGACTGGCGCGGCCGGGTCGCCGAGGCGACAGGAGCCAACGTCTTCTTCGTCGCCGACGGGTCGTTGCACACGCCGACCCCCGACTGCTTCCTCGATGGGATCACTCGCCGAACAGTGATG
>JBKPKF010000166.1:0-2905 GCA_046730995.1 Pseudomonadota bacterium | reverse complement strand
TCGTCACGAGGCCCTCGGTTCCGCCGAATTCGTCGACGACGATTGCAAGATGCATGCGCTCGGCGCGCATCCGCGCGAGGAGCTCGATCACGCCCATCGATTCGGGAACGAACAAAGGATTGCGCATCAGCGCGTGGATAGAACGGTCGCGCGCAGGATCGACCTGCACCTCGAATACGTCCTTGATGTGGATCATTCCAACGACCTGGTCGAGGCTCTCCCCATAAACGGGCAGGCGGCTGTGGCCCGCGTCGGCGAAGGCACGGACGAGCGCGTCGAAGTCGATTCGGGAAGGCACCGCCATGATATCGCCGCGAGTGACCGCGATTTCACCGGCTGTGCGCTCGCCGAAATGCAGTAGGTTTCGCAGCATCTGCCGCTCGGCCGTGGAAAGGTCGCCGGCGATGGGCCGTGAATCCTCGGCCTCGTCGATCGCGTCCTCGATCTCTTCGCGAAGAGTCGGTTCGCTCTCGCCGAAGATCAAGGCGCGCATTCCGCGCCATAATCGCGATCGCCCGTCTTCGTCGTGATGCGTGGCCATCAGACCACCGCCTCATACGGGTTCGCAATTCCGAGCCTGGCGAGCGCCCGGACCTCACGCGCTTCCATGTCTGCGGCCTCGCGATCGTCGTGATGATCGTAGCCCAGCAAGTGCAGCGTGCCATGAATCAGGAGATGCGTCGTATGCTGCTCGACAGACACGCCTTTTTCCGCCGCTTCAACCTCGCAGACGCCTCGCGCGATGATTATATCGCCCAACAACAATTCTCTTTCGGAAACATTTGCTCTTGCCAAATCGAGCTCGTCGGCCATCGGAAAGGACAGAACATTGGTCGGCTTGTCCTTGCCGCGCCACTTCGCGTTGAGCGACCGGACGTGCTCGTCGTCCGTGAGCGTGACCGAAATCTCGACCGGGCGCTCAGCCTCTATGAGGTCCGGATAGTCGCTCTCCGCGATTGCCGCCTCAGCGGCATTTCGAACGAGCTTGTCCCATGGCCTGCTACTGTCCCATTCCTCATCGGCGTCGAGCGCAATATCGAGCATCATGCCCCGCGGTTCCTTTCGGAACCGTCCTCATAGGCTTCGACAATCCGCCCGACGAGGGGATGGCGAACGACGTCCGCGGCGGTGAAGCGGATGACCGAAATGCTCTTGATCCCCTGAAGCCGTTGCACGGCGTCGGCGAGGCCCGACTTGCTCGGGTCGGGCAGGTCCACTTGATAAGGGTCGCCGCAGATGACCATCCGGCTGCGCATTCCAAAGCGGGTCAGGAACATCTTCATTTGGAGCGGCGTGGTGTTTTGCGCTTCGTCGAGGATGATAAAGGCGTCGTTCAATGTGCGACCGCGCATGAAGGCCAGCGGAGCGATCTCGATTTCCCCGCTCGCGATTCGCCGCTCGACCTGTTCGGTCGGGAGCATGTCGTACAGCGCGTCGTAGAGCGGGCGGAGATAGGGATCGACCTTCTCTTTCATGTCACCCGGGAGGAAACCAAGGCGCTCACCGGCCTCGACCGCCGGTCGCGACAGGATCAGCCGGTCTACGCTCCCGCTGATCAATTGCGACACGGCCTGCGCGACCGCGAGGTAGGTCTTGCCGGTGCCGGCCGGCCCGAGCCCGAAGATCATATCGTCGCGCGCGAGCGCCTCCATATAAGGCGTCTGCATCGTCGAGCGCGGAACGATCGTCTTCTTGCGGGTCCGGATCATCACCCGCGGCGCAGATGTGACCTCCTCATGGATGATCCCGTCGAGGCTCGGCTGGGCGGCCATTCCGAGGACGGCCTCAACCGCTTCAGAGTCGACGTCGTGGCCTTGGTCGAGCCTGTTGTAGAGGCCCATGAGCACGTCGCGCGCACGGGCCGCGGCGTCCGCCTCGCCCTCGATCTGCACCTTGTTGCCGCGCGCCGCGATGTGCACGCCCAGGCGGTTTTCTATGGTGATCAGGTGCCGGTCATAGTCGCCGAACAAGGGCCCCAGCAGGTAGGGCTGTTCGAACTCGAGCTCGAGCCGGGCAGCATCGGGGACGGCGGCAAGATCGCGGCGGGCCATCAGGCGGCCACCCCTTCGACGCAGCTCTGGACAGGTTTCTGGCGGACGGCGCCCATCATGCTGTTCGGGCCGGCGGCGATCAGGGTGACGTCGAGGATGTCGCCGGGCCGCGCGTCCGTCTCGACGTGAACCGACTGCAGCCAGGGCGACCGGCCGATCATCTGGCCTGGCAATCTTCCGGCGCGTTCGATGAGTATCCGCGTGTCTACACCCACTTTCGACCGGTTGAACGCCAGCTGGTGAAGGTTGATCCGCTCGTGCAGCCGCTGGAGCCGGTCGTCCATGATCTCGCGGGGAATCTGGTCCTCCATTACTGCCGCCGGAGTGCCCGGGCGAGCGCTGTATTTGAACGAATAAGCCGCGGCGTAGCGCACTTCGTCGACGATATTGAGAGTCGCCTCGAAATCCTCTTCGGTTTCGCCGGGGAAGCCGACGATAAAGTCGCCGCTAAGGGCAATGTCCGGGCGCGCCGCCCGCATCTTCTCGAGTATCGCGAGATATGTTTCGGCGCTGTGACTCCGGTTCATCGCTTTCAGGATTCGATTGCTTCCCGACTGCACCGGCAGGTGAAGGTAGGGCATCAGCTCATCGACCTCGCCGTGCGCGGCGATGAGCTCATCGGTCATGTCCGCTGGGTGGCTCGTCGTGTAGCGGATGCGCTCCAGCCCATCGATCTTCGCCAATGTTCGGATCAAGTCCGCGAGCCCGCGGCCGTCCTGGCCCCAAGCGTTCACATTCTGGCCGAGCAGGACGATCTCGCGCGCACCGGCGTCGGCGAGCGCATTCGCTTCGGCGACGACATCGGCCCACGGCCGTGAGATCTCCGCGCCACGCGTGTAGGGGACGACGCAATA
>JBKPKF010000165.1:0-1069 GCA_046730995.1 Pseudomonadota bacterium | reverse complement strand
GTCACTGTTTGTTTCTGAACCTGGAAAAGTGTCCCTTGGCAAAAAGAAACATGGGCTGGTTGTGAAGTAGCGTTCGTCATTCCCGTGACGGGGAAAGGCTAGCCGCTCCTGATCAACCCCACCGCCTGGTCGCGCTCGAACAAATAGAGGCAGACCCGCGCCGCCTGGCCGCGCGGGCTGGCGAGGCCGCCGTCGCGGTCGAGCAGCAATTGAGCGTCGCTCTGTGCGATGGGTGCGAGTTCCGCGACAAGGTCTGGCGTGGCAACGCGAAACGCCTCCTCGCCCGACTGGCGCGTGCCCAGGATCTCCCCGGGCCCGCGAAGGCGCAAATCCTCCTCCGCGATTCGAAAGCCGTCGTTGGTCTCACGCATCAGGCCCAGGCGCGCGCGTCCGACGTCCGTGAGGTTCTGGCTCCGGATCAGCAGGCAGGTGCTCTTGCCCGATCCGCGACCCACTCGGCCGCGCAGCTGGTGAAGCTGGGCCAGGCCGAAGCGCTCCGCCCCTTCGACGACCATCAAAGTCGCATTGGGCACATCGACGCCGACCTCAATCACCGTTGTCGCGACGAGAACCGAAAGCCGACCCGAGGCGAACGCGTCCATCACGGCGTCTTTTTCCGGACCTTTCATGCGGCCATGGACGAGCCCCACTCGGTCGTCCCCGAAACGCAACTTCAGGACGCGCGCCCGCTCCTCTGCGGCTGCAGCATCAGTCTTTTCGCTCTCCTCGACGAGGGGGCAGACCCAATAAGCCTGGCCGCCCTCCGAAAGATGGCGGGCTAGTCCGTCGACGACCTGCGGCAATTTCTCTTCGCTGATGACGCGCGTTTCGACTGGAGTCCGCCCCGGCGGCATTTCGTCGATCCGGCTGACGTCCATCTCGCCATATTGCGTCAGGGTCAGCGTCCGCGGGATCGGGGTCGCTGTCATTACGAGCAAATGCGGCGGATGCTCCGCCTTGGACGCGAGCAATAGCCGCTGCGACACACCGAAACGGTGCTGCTCGTCGATAACGGCGAGGCCCAAATTCTTATAGCCGACCTTTTCCTGGAAAATTGCGTGTGTGCCGA
>JBKPKF010000164.1:0-7428 GCA_046730995.1 Pseudomonadota bacterium | reverse complement strand
TGGTAGCGTTCAGCGCGAGAAGGTTGGTCTGGCCCGCGATGTCACGGATCAGCGACAGAATCGATTCGATCGCTTCGACATGCGCCGAAAGGGCCTGGCTGACCTTCACTGCTTGGCTCGCCTGGTCGCCGGCGCGGATCGCAACTCCGGCGGCGACTTCAACCTCGGAGCGGGCATCCTCGATCGCTCGAATGAGGCCGGCTGCGGTCTGGGCCGCTTCACGCATTGCGACGGCCGACTGCTCGGCGGCCGCGGCGACCTCGCTCGTCTTGCCGAGCATTCCTCGCGCCGAAGCGGCGGTGGAACGGGTCCGGTCCGTCAGAGATTTCGACTGGTCGGTGCTGGCGCGGACCAGCTCGCCGACGCGGCGTTCAAACTGCTCGCTTTCGCGGCCGCGGGAATCGGCAGCCTCGATCGCCTCGAGGAGGGCGAGCTGGGCGAGGATGATGTCGGTTTCGAAGGTGGTCAGGCGCTGAAGCGCGCTCACGCTGCGTTGGAGCGTTTCCGGATTGTCCGCAAAGCGCTCGAACAGCTTTCCGATGATGCGCGTGATCAGCTGGTCGCGCGAAGCGATATAGTCCGGGACGGAAGTCTTCTCTTGGTAGATGCGGCGGCCATATTCGGCGACGTTCTGCATCCAGTTGGCATCGACCCTGCCGCTATAATGGGCATGAATGCGCTCAGCCGCTTCGCTGCCGAACTGCGCGCGGACCTCGGCATCGATGATGTCGCCGGCATCTTGCCACAGTGCCTGAATGTCGCGCTCCAGCGATCCGTCGGGATTGTACGCTTGAAGCCGCGCGCTCACCTGCCCATCGGTCAGCTGCTGCAGCCCCACAGTGTCGCCAGCCATCGATCCAATCTCCGTAAACCCGCTTGCCATGCTCGCCTTGGAGCCGTGATGATGCTCTTGACGGACAATGGTTAAGACCCGGTTAGGGCGGTGGGCGCTCCCGGCGCTTCCATTCGGGTAGGACAGGCTTTAAGCGCGCCACCATGGCCACACCAAATCCACGCCCGCTCTCACCCCACCTAACCGTCTGGAGGTGGGGTCCCGGCATGGCCGCGTCGATCATCCACCGAGTCTCCGGCGCGGGGCTCTCGATCGTCGGTCTTGCGGTCCTCACCTGGTGGCTCACCGCGCTTGCGGGAGGAGCCGATTCCTACGCTGCGTTCACCAAGCTCGCGGGCAGCCTGATCGGGAAAATCGTCCTGATCGGACTGACCTGGGCCTTCTTCCAGCACCTGATGTCGGGGATCCGGCACCTCGTGATGGATACCGGCGCGACGTTCGAGCTCGGAATCAACAAGACCTTCGCGATCCTGACCTTCGTCGGCTCGGTCGTCCTGACCGCTGCACTTTGGTGGTACCTGGTGGGAGTGGCGAAATGAGCGTCGGCGACAGCTCAACCCCGCTGGGCAAGGTCCGCGGCCTCGGCTCGGCTCGCGAAGGCGGCGAACACTGGCTGACGGAGCGAGTGACCAGCATCGCCCTCTTGCTTCTCGGCACCTGGCTGGTCGCCTCATTGTTGATCCTGCCGTCACTCGATGCCCGGACCATCGTCGAATGGCTGCATGCGCCCAGCGGGGCGGTGCCGATGGCATTGCTGATCGTCGTCGGCTTCAAGCATGCGCTCGACGGGATGAAGGTCGTCGTCGACGATTATGTCCATGACGAAGGCAATCGCTTCGCCTGCAACCTCGTCCTCCTGTTCCTCGCGGTCGGCGGCGGAGCGCTGGCATTGTTCGCCCTTGCCCGGATCGCGTTCGGAGCGAGTGCGTGAGCGCTTATAAGATTGTCGATCATACTTATGACGTGGTTGTCGTTGGCGCAGGAGGCGCCGGACTGCGCGCGACGATGGGAGCCGCCGAACAGGGGCTGAAGACCGCCTGCGTCACCAAGGTCTTTCCGACCCGAAGCCACACCGTCGCGGCCCAGGGCGGGATCGCCGCGAGCCTGGGCAATATGGGCCCGGATCACTGGACCTGGCACATGTACGATACGGTGAAGGGCTCCGACTGGCTGGGCGACCAGGACGCGATCGAATATATGGTCCGCGAGGCCCCGGCGGCAGTCGTCGAGCTCGAGCATATGGGCCTGCCGTTCAGCCGCACCGCCGAGGGCAAGATTTACCAGCGTGCGTTCGGCGGGATGACTCAAGACATGGGTGAGGGCCCGCCGGCACAGCGCACCTGCGCAGCCGCCGACCGCACCGGCCATGCGATGCTCCACACGCTCTATTCTCAGAGCCTGAAGCACGACGCAGACTTCTTCATCGAATATTTCGCGATCGACCTCATCATGGAGGAGGGCGCCTGCCGAGGCGTCGTCGCCCTCAACCTCGACGACGGGTCGATCCACCGCTTCCGCGCCCAGGCGGTGGTGCTCGCAACGGGGGGCTACGGCCGCATCTATTTCTCCTGCACCGGAGCGCACACCTGCACCGGCGACGGCAATGCCATGGTGTTGCGCGCCGGCCTTCCGCTCCAGGACATGGAGTTCGTCCAGTTCCACCCGACCGGCGTCTACGGCGTCGGCGTCCTTATCACCGAGGGCGCGCGCGGCGAAGGCGGCTACCTCACCAATTCCGAAGGCGAGCGCTTCATGGAGCGCTATGCGCCCCACGCCAAGGACCTCGCCAGCCGCGACGTCGTCTCACGCTCGATGGCGATGGAAATCCGCGAAGGTCGCGGGGTCGGCGAGCACAAGGACCATATCTTCCTGCACCTCGACCATCTCGACCCGAAGATCCTCGCCGAAAGGCTGCCCGGGATCAGCGAGAGCGCGAAGATTTTCGCCGGCGTCGACGTCACCCGCCAGCCGATCCCGGTCATCCCCACCGTTCATTACAATATGGGCGGTATCCCGACGAACTATCATGGCGAAGTCGTGACGCTTAAGGACGGGGAACCGGACAGCGTCGTGCCGGGCCTGTTCGCGGTTGGCGAGGCGGCCTGCGTTTCGGTCCACGGCGCCAACCGCCTCGGCTCCAACAGCCTGATCGACCTCGTCGTCTTCGGCCGTGCCGCCGGGCTGCGCCTCGGCGAGGTCGTCAAGCCGGGGACGGTCCAGCAGGAGCTGCCCCAGGACGGCGCCGAGCTGGCGCTATCGCGGCTCGACAAGTTCCGCCATGCCGAGGGCGGAAGCCCCACGGCCGAGATCCGGCTCGACATGCAGCGCACCATGCAGTCGGACGCGGGCGTGTTCCGCACCGACCGCACCTTGGCCGAGGGTGTCGCCAAGATCGACAAGGTCTTCGCGCGCATGACCGATGTCGGCGTCACCGATCGCAGCCTTATCTGGAACAGCGATCTCGTCGAGACTCTGGAACTCGACAATCTCGTGGCCCAGGCGGTGGTGACCATGCATTGCGCCGCCAACCGCAAGGAAAGCCGCGGAGCGCACATGCAGGAGGATTATCCCGAGCGCGACGACAAGAAGTGGATGAAGCACACGCTCGCCTGGCTGGACGGCTGGGGCGGCAAAGGCGGGGCGGTGAAGATCGACTACCGCCCGGTGCACGAATTCACGCTCACCGACGACGTCCAGTACATCAAGCCCAAGCCGCGGGTGTATTGAGGTCTGCAGCGATGCGTCTTTGGCCGGTCGGAATTCTCCTAATGCTTTCAGCATCCCAGTCCGGCGCGTTACCCCTTTCAGCTTGGGTCGGAAGGTGGGTCGACCCCGACAATCCGTACGGCTCAACAATTGAAATCACGAAGCGGGGCCGAGCCCTCCATGTGGAAGGCAATACCTTTTGGGCTCTCTCGCAGGAGGCCGCTGAACGAGGCGGCATTAATGCCGCCGATATCGAGGACAACCTGGAACCGCATGGAAGCTCCGCTCAATTGTCGTCCAAGGACGGTTGCAAAATTGATATTCGGTTCAAGCGCAGGGGGGCGCTGCTCATTGTCACAGATCGCGGCAATTGCGGAGGAATGAATACGAGCTTCAGCGGAACCTATCGGCGCGAACGCCGCTAGCTCAAGACGGCGACGTCGCTAAAACATCTCGCACTGCGACGCCGGGACGATCACCTCCATCGGGTCGCTGAACAGGGGACCTGAAGCATTGGAAGCCTACGCCGCCGTCAAGACGCTTCACATCCTGTCGGCGACGGTCCTGTTCGGCACCGGATTAGGAATCGCCTATTTCTTCTGGATGGGCGGGCGATCGGGCGATGACCGGGCCGCTTTGTTTGCCGCCCGCGCTACGGTCACCGCCGATTTCCTGTTCACGCTGACGGCGGCCATAGTGCAACCGGTGACGGGCGCATGGCTGATCTGGCGGGGCGGCTTCAACCCGCTCGATCACTGGCTTGTCCTGACCTACGCGTTATACCTGTTGGCCGGGGCGTGTTGGGTACCCGTCGTGCTCATTCAAATGCGTATCCGTGACCAGCTGCAGGCCAAGCTGGCTGGGGGCGAGTTCGATGATGCGCGGCACCGGCGCCTGCGGAGGATCTGGTTCCGGCTCGGCTGGCCCGCCTTCCTGTCGCTCATCCTCGTTTTCCATCTGATGGTGACGAAGCCGAGTTCGTGACCCGCGTCCTCATCATCGGCGGGTACGGCAATTTCGGCAGCTATATTGCGCGCGCGCTCGCCAGCGATCCAAACATGACGCTGGCGATCGGCGGCCGCTCCAAGGCGAAGGCGGACGCCTTTGCGGCCGACCTCCAGAGCGCCAATCCTGCCGAGGGCTGCGCGGTCGATATCGACGACGGCATCGATGCGCGCTTGCGCGAGATCGCACCCGACGTGGTGATCCACACGACCGGACCGTTCCAGTCGCAGGACCATCGCGTTGCGCGGGCTGCGATCGCCTGCGGTGCCCACTATCTCGACCTCGCCGACGCGCGGCAATTCGTCGCGACCATGGGCGAATTCGACGCCGAAGCAAAGCGGGCCGGCGTGGCCGTCATTTCCGGCGCAAGCTCGGTTCCCTGCCTGACCGCCGCCTTCGTCGACCGCTACCGGCCCCGTTTCGCGCGGCTCGAAGGCGTGACCTATGGGATCGCCGCGGCCCAGGCGACCAATCGCGGGCTAGCGACCGCCACCGCGATCCTCAGTTACGTCGGCAAGCCCTTCACAATTCTTCGCGGCGGCGCGCGCAAGCGCGTGTTCGGCTGGCAGGGACTGCGCGCCGTCCGCTATCCCGAGCTTGGGCTAAGGCTATTCGGCTACTGCGATATTCCCGACCTCGAGCTGTTCCCCGCTCGCTACCCCGGCGTCCGGAACCTGGAATTTGTCGCAGGCCATGAGGTGAAGGCGCTTCACGTCGGCACCTGGTTGTTGAGCTGGATTGCGCGGCTTGGACTGGTCCGGTCATGGACGCCCTATGCCAGGCAGCTCCTTCGCCTGTCGTTCCTGTTCGACCCTTGGGAATCCGGCAAGAGCGGATTCCACATGTTCCTCGACGGCCTCGACGCGGGCGGCCGCGCCATGCGTGTGACGATCTTCATGATCGCCCGCCAAGTCCATGGTCCCAACATTCCCTGCATTCCAGCGGTCATCCTTGCGCGAAGAATCGCGGCCGGACAGCTGCCGGCGCCCGGCGCAAGGCCGTGCCTCGACCTGATCGACGTAGAAGAATTAATGTCCGCCATCGCTCACCTGGACATCACGACGACGGTTGAAGGGCCGGGAATCGACGACCAATGGCAGGGGACACGCGCATGACGATCCGGCGCAAGCGGCCGCTGTTCGTATTCGACGGCCACTGCGTGCTGTGCTCGACCGGCGCTGCGTTCGTCATGAGGCACGATCGCAAAGGAGCCGTTCAGTTCGCATCCGCCCAATCCGAGCTTGGAAGCGCGCTTTACCGAACGCTCGGCATGCCGATCGACGACAGCTACCTCCTGATTGACGCCGATGGCTGTCACACGAAGTCCGACGGCTACTTCCAGCTTGCTCGGACCTTGGGCGGCTGGTGGCGGCTGGCGCTCATCGGCAAGATCGTGCCGCGCCCAATCCGAGACTGGCTCTACGACCGCGTCGCCCAAAATCGATACCGCTGGTTCGGCACAACCGTGCAATGCGCATTGCTGACGACCGAGCAGCGCAGCCGGCTGGTCATCGATGACCCGGAGCTCTTGGGACAATTGGCCGAAAGCTAAGCCTCAAAAATCCACCTTGTCGTAATGGCTCGGTGGGACGATCACCTCCATCCGCTCGCCGAGCAAAGGCCGGAAGCAGGGCCGCGATTTCATGACGGCGTACCAGTCCTTGGTCTGCTTATGCCCGCGCCAGTCGAGTGCGCCCAGGTAATCGATGACGCTGAAGTGCGCAGCCGCGGTGAAATCGGCGAGGCTTAGGCCGGGCCCGGCGAGCCAGCGCCGGTGGTCGAGGAGGTAATCGACATAATCGAGATGCTCCGAGCCGATCCGCATTGCCTCGCGCAACACCCGGGTATCGGGCGACTCCCGGGTGACCAGCCGCTTGCGCATCCGTTCGTTGAGCAACGGCTCTACGGCTTCGCGGTAGAGCTTGATGTCGAACCATTCGACCATCCGCCGGATTTCCGCGCGCAGCTGCCCATTTCCATGGATCATCGGCATCCGGTCGACCGTCTCGTCGAAATATTCGACGATCGGTTGCGATCCGATGAGCGTCACGCCCTGGTCGGGCTCGACCATCACCGGCGTCTCACCCGCCGGATTCAAGTCGATGAACTCGTCGCGCTTCTCCCACGGGTTCTCGCGCACCAGTTCATGGCCTACGCCTTTCTCGGCGAGGACGAGGCGGACCTTGCGCGAAAAGGGACACAGCGGGAACTGGAAGAGCTGCCACATGGCGGGAAAGCTTTAGCGCCCGTTGACTCCTAGTCCACCGTCATTGCGAGGCGCGCAGCGCCGCGGCAATCCAGACTGCCGCACTGGATTGCTTCGCTACGCTCGCAATGACGACGTCAACGCTTCGGGTAGGTCGGGTCCGGCATGTTCGCCGCGGCTCGCTCCAGCGACTCCTGCACCTGCTTCAGGCCGTTCATCATGGATGGCAGGGAGTCCGACAAAGCCTTCATGCTTTGCCGCACCATTGGTTTTGCCTGTGCCATCTGGGCCTGGACGTCGCGGCCGATCCCCGGTTCGATATCGCGAACCGTGCGCCGCCGCTCGGCCGGCGTTGCCTGGCGTCCCTCCACAGCAGCCTCGATCCCGCCGACGGGCATGTCGAGGAACGCCTTGCTAAGCGCCTGCATGACGTTGGTCATTCGATCGACCATCGCCGGGTCGTTGAGAATGCGCTGCATCTCCTGCGCCTGCACGGCCGGCGGAGCCGGAGGCGTCGTTTGCGCGAGCGCCGGGCCCGCGAAGAGCAGAAGCGGCAGGACAATCAAGCTGGTACGCATGGCCTCACCCTAAGGTGCTGAAAACATTCGGACGAATCAGTCTAGCACCGAATTCGTCCCAGATAAATCAGCGCATCGTC
>JBKPKF010000163.1:0-4389 GCA_046730995.1 Pseudomonadota bacterium | reverse complement strand
CTAGCCCTCTTTATCGCACAATCAACTCTGAGGGTTTGTTAACGCGCCCTCGATCGGCGATACGTCCTTTAATTCCAAGAATATGGATGGCGCCCTGTCCACTAGCAAGGGTGAGATTGTCACGCTTTGAGACGGTTTAGCGCCTCGCGCATCGCAGCCTCGAACTCGGGGTTTGAGTAAATGTCATTGTGACCTGCCCCGCCGATCGTACAGTCGAATACCAGGTTGGGCACTTGCGAGCGAAGGCCGTCGGTGCGGGCGGCGGGAACGATTTCGTCGCGCTCCGCAGCGACGATGGCGACGGGCGCGCGAACATCCTTCAGGGCCCGGGCGGCATCGATCTCGTGATGGAAAAACGGGCCGACCGGTAGCCATTGATAGAGCGATTGGGCCACCGCCTTCAGCGAATCGAATGGAGTGACGAGGATAAGACCGTCGACCTTCCGATGGCGGCCGAGGCTGGCGGCGACGCCGGTGCCGATGCTGAACCCGACCGCGACAATGCGCGCCGGACGGACCCGCTCGACTGCGGCGTCATAAACCAATGGCGCGTCGGCGAGCAGCGCTTTTGCCGATGGGACGCCGGTCGACGGCGCGTAACCGCGATAATGGAAAGTTGCGACATCCGCTTGCGGATAAAGGTGATGAAGCAATTCGGCGACATTCTCGGCGTTCCAGGCATTGCCCCCGAAACCGAGGATCAGGGTCCGAACGTCTGGGACCGAAGCAGCCGGCCCGATATGGACGCCGCGCAATATTTCGCCGTCGGTTGTGCGAATCTCCAGCCGTTCGCTGCCTTCAGGCAACGGACCGGCCGGGGCTACCGCGTGGGTCGGAAAGATCAGCTGAGTCTGGAGTTCGATCATCGCGGCGATCAATGCGGCCATAACCAGGGCCGCGGCAAGCAAGAGCGGGGGCGCGGAGCGCCTAAGAAGCAAATGCCGCGTCGATCGCTGGGGTGACTCGATCTACAGTGTAAGGCTTCTCGATGACCGGAGCGTCGTTGAACTCGGCCGGTGGCGGATCTACGTGACCGCCCGTTGCGATGACGAAGGGGACTTTGCGCTCGCGCAGGCGCGATGCGACCGGCCAGACATTTTCGCCTTTGAGGTTCACGTCGAGGATGGCGAGGTCGAACCCGCCTTTCTCGACATGAGTGAGGGCGACCTCAACCGAATCGCATGTTCCGGCGATAGAATGACCAAGGGACTCGAGGAAATCCTCAAGCATCATCGCAATTAGCGGCTCATCTTCGACGATGAGGATGGTACGCCCCGGAGACATCGTCGAGCAGGCATAACCCGCACATATTTCAGGGCAAGAGCTTATTTCGTGCCCAGCGCCCGCTTGGCGGCCTCCGCCAATTCCTGCACTGAAAAAGGCTTTGGCAGGAAATGGGCATTGTCGACGCCGATCGAATCCCTAAGCTGTTCCTCGGCATAGCCCGACATGAACAGGATCTTGAGGTCGGGCCGCTGCTTGCGCGCCTCATCGACCATTGTCGGCCCGTCCATCCCCGGCATGACCACATCGCTGATCAAGAGGTCGATCTCTTCGCCGCGGGCTATGACTTCCAGCGCCGCCTCGCCATTGTCGGCGGTGATCACGCTATAACCGTGCCTGGTCAGGGCCCGCTCCGCGACGGCGCGAACCATCGGTTCGTCCTCAACAAGCAGCACCGTGCCGCTCCCCCACAGCTCATCCTGCTTCGTCTTGCCGGACTTGCGTGCTTTGGCCGCGGCGGCGTCCTCACGATAGACCGGCAGGTAGATGACGAAGCGGCTCCCTTCCCCCACCTTCGAATCGGCGAAAATGAATCCGCCGGACTGTTTGACGATGCCGTAGACGGTCGAAAGGCCGAGCCCGGTGCCCTTGCCGACCTCCTTTGTCGTGAAGAAAGGTTCGAAGATCTTGCCGAGTACCGAGGGTGAAATACCGGTCCCAGTATCCGTCACCGAAAGCGCGCTGTAGTCGGCGACCGGAAGAATGTCGGAGCCGAGCTCCGCGACCTGATTGGACTTAACAGAATAGGTCTGGATAGTGAGCGTCCCACCGCCTTTTTCCGACATGGCATCCCGGGCGTTGACGGCGAGGTTGACGATGACCTGCTCGAGCTGGCCGGGGTCGGCTCGGATCGGGCCGAGATTGCGCCCGTGCTTCACGATCAGTTCGATATTCTCGCTGAGCAGCCGTTTCAGCAGATGGGACACCTCCGACACCACGTCGGGAAGCTGGAGCACCTGCGGGCGCAGGGTTTGTTGGCGCGAGAAGGCAAGAAGCTGTCGAGTAAGGCCCGCAGCGCGGTTCGAATTCGACTTGATCTGCTGGATGTCGTCATAATCGCTGTCCCCGGGGGTGTGCCTCATCGCCATCAGGTCGCAATGGCCGATGATCGCGGTCAGGATGTTGTTGAAGTCGTGCGCGACTCCGCCCGCGAGCTGGCCGACCACTTGCATCTTGGTCGCCTGAGCGACCTGGCGCTTGAGCTTGGCCTCTTCGCTATTGTCCTTGAGCAGCAAGAGGACTGCGGCATCGCCAAGCCCGCGCAGTCCCGCAATGGTGAGGGCCACCGGCTCCGCCGGCTGCCGCACGAGGCGGATCGCAAGGTCGCCCGACATGGCCGGTCCGCGAGCATTGCGTCGCACCGCATCCGCGACCGCTGCCTTGTCCTCTTTGACGACGAGGTCGCCCGGATAGACCGGGTTAGAGCTGCCACGGATGCCTGCAGCGGCTCGGAATGCCTCATTCATCGTCAGGAAGCGCCCGTCGCGGTCGACTAGGGCGAGACCGATCGGAAGCACGTCCAGCAAAGCCTGTAGATGCGCGGCGTCCGATGGCCCGACTCCGTCGCCCTGCTCGAAAAGGAGGAAGGTTCCCGCCTTGCCGCCTTTCTTCGGGTCGACCGGGACATGGACAAGGCGCATGCCCTTGGTGGGTTCGCCTTCGGCGGTCAGCCGGACCTGGCCGTCTTCCCCCACATCGACGAGATTGGCGAACCGTTGGCCCTTCAGCTCATCATCGCCATCGAGAGCCCGTTCGCGAAAGAGCCGGTTAGCGGCAACGACGGCACCTTCTTCATCAACCAGAGCGGCAAGGATTCCCGCAGCTCCGAGCTTTTCACCGGTGGGCCCCGACAACCATTTCGCAGCCACGCTGATCGGAGCGGGCGCCGGGGGCTCAGGAAACCGCCACAGCAGCAGGTCGCTATGCGCGCCGACGCGCTCAACTTCGACCGCGACGCTCCCGTGCGCCGTCTTCACGCGTGCGGCGCAGCCGGCGCCGTCGCGCCAGGCCATGCTCCTTGCAATCTCGAGGCCCTGAAGAGCGTCCTCGCCAACTCCCAACTGAAGCGGCGGAAGCGCACCTTCGAACCGCGCGCGATAAACGGCATTGGCGATCAGCAGCGCTCCATTTTCCGAGGTCAGCGCAGCGGCTTCCCGGCACATCCCGAGCGCCGACCCGACGAGTGAGAAGTCGGGTCCGCTGACGATAGGTTCGGCGATCGATTTGCGTCCCGATTCCCGCAGATAAGCGACGCCGCCAGCGATGAGGGCGGCGACGCCGGCTGCCTCCGCGAGAGCGGGCTGGGCCACCAGAAGCAGAAGGATGGCCGCGGTCAGTGCTAACCCGGAAACCAGCGCTGGGATGAGCCAGTGTCCCCACCCGTCAAGCGGCGTGGAATCGATCCGGGGCAGCTCCTGCTGCAGCATCACCAGATACGCACGCGATCCGCGGGCGCGAGGTAGAGCTTCTGACCGGCCTGCACGTTGAATGCCGGATACCACGGATCGAGATTCCGAACGATCGCGACGCGCTGTTCCGAAGGCGAATGAGGATCGGTCAGCAGCCGCTGCCTAAGGTTCGGCTCGCGATAGTTGCGCCGCCAGACCTGCGCCCAGCCGAAATAGAAGCGCTGGTCGCCGGTCGTGCCTTCGATCACCGGCGGCTCAGCGCCTTCGAGTGACGCGATGTAGGCGTCGTGGGCGATCGTGAGGCCGGCGAGGTCCGCGACATTCTCACCCATGGTGAGCTTGCCCTGCACGTGGAAGCCGGGAAGCGGCTCATAAGCGTCGAACTGGGCGCCGAGGCGATCGAGCCGCGACTGGAAATTCTTGGCGTCTGCGGGAGTCCACCAGTCGACCAGGTTTCCATGCAGGTCGTATTTCGCGCCCTGATCATCGAACTGATGGCTCATTTCGTGCCCGATAACCGCTCCGATGCCGCCATAGTTGACCGCCGGATCGGCGTTTGGGTCGAAGAAGGGCGGCTGGAGAATCGCGGCCGGGAACACGATCTCGACCATCGTCGGGTTCGAATAGGCGTTGATCGTCATGGGCGTCATGCCCCATTCCCAGCGCCGGATCGGGCTGCCCAGATGGCCGATCTGAT
>JBKPKF010000162.1:0-7256 GCA_046730995.1 Pseudomonadota bacterium | reverse complement strand
AGCTTCACCCCGAGCGCGTCCATGATCACCATCGAAAGGCCGGTTAGAACCGCGTGCAATACGAACAGCAACGGCGCGAGGAAAATAAACAGGAACTCAATAGGCTCGGTGACACCGGTCAGGAGGGACGTCAGGGCGACGCTGACGAACAGGCCCCCGACCGCCTTGCGCCGTTCCGGCAAAGCGTTGCGGTACATTGCGAGGCATGCGGCAGGCAGGCCGAACATCATCACGGGGAAGAAGCCCGCCATGAAGCTGCCGGCGCTGGGGTCGCCGGCGAAGAAGCGCTTGAGATCCCCCGTCGCGCCGTGGAAGTCGCCTAACAGGAACCATGCGATGTTGTTCAGGATGTGGTGCAGCCCGGTGATCAGCAGCAGACGGTTTAGCACGCCATAGAGGAACAGGCCGATCGGGCCTGCGCCGACGACCCACCGGCTCAGCGTGTCGACGCCCGCCTCGAACCAGGGGAAACCGAAGCCAAACGCGGCGGCTCCCGCGATTCCCACCAGCCCCGCCGCGATGGGAACGAAACGGCGTCCTCCAAAGAAGGCGAGATAGTCGGGCAGCTTGATGTTGGAAAAGCGATTGTAGAGCAGGCCCGCGGTTATGCCGGACAGGATTCCGGCAGGAACACTAAGCTTGGCGATCTCCTTGGCGCGCCAGGCCGCCTGTTCGAGATCGGAGGCATGGACGACGTCGGGCGGGAGCGTGAGCAACGCTTTTGCGCCCTCGGTTACGACCACGTATCCGACGACTCCGGCAAGAGCGGCCGCGCCGTGGTTCTCGCGCGCAAGGCCGACTCCAACGCCAGCAGCAAAGACCAAGCCGAGGTTGGCAAAGATTGCATTCCCGGCCGCCGCGATGAACGGAATGTCGAGCATGTCCGATTGGCCGAGCCGAAGCAGCAGTGCGGCGATCGGCAGGACCGCGATGGGCAGCATCAGGGCCCGGCCGAGCGGCTGCAATTTTTCGACGCGCAGCTTCATTCGAACTTCTCTACGGCCATGGCGCGGACCTCATGCGCTGACGCCGCGGCGCACGCTCGTTCGGCGAGCGCGGCGCAGGCATCCAGCCGCAGCTGCCGGACGGTGGCCTTGATCGTCGGAACCGCTGCCGGAGCGACCGACAGCTCGGTCACTCCAAGCCCGATCAGGATGGGAGCGGCGAGCGCCTCGGATGCCAGCCCGCCGCAGACTCCAGTCCAGCGGTCGTGCGCGCGCGCGCCCTCGGTGGTCTGTCTGATCAGGCGCAGGACGGCGGGGTGCAGGGCGTCCATTCGGGCTGCGAGCGCCGCATTGCCGCGATCGGCGGCGAGAACATATTGGGTTAGATCATTAGTACCGATCGAGAGGAAATCGGCTTCGCGCGCGATCGAATCGGCCATCATCGCGGCGGCGGGCGTTTCGACCATCGCTCCGAGCGCGATTTTGCTCCCCGCACTTGATACGCCGTCAAGCAATCGCCGAACCTGCCGCAGCTCGTCGGCGTCGGTAACCATCGGGAGCATGATCCGGCATTGCTCGGCCGGCACAGCGACGACGATTGCTTCGAGCTGCGTGATGAGGAGATCGGGGCGCGCGAAGCTCAAGCGGATGCCGCGCAGGCCGAGCGCGGGATTGTCCTCCCGACCGATGGCCACGTAGGGCACGCTCTTGTCGGCCCCGATGTCGAGCGTGCGCACGATCAGTGGCCGGTTACCGAGCGCGGCCGCTATGTCGGAATAGACCTGCTCCTGCTCCTCTTTCGAAGGCGGCGTGGAGCGATCGAGAAACAGGAACTCGGTGCGGAGCAGGCCGCAGCCTTCCGCACCGGCAGCGATCGCGGTTTGCGCGTCCGTGACCGAGCCCAGATTGGCGAAGACCTCAATCCGGACGCCGTCGGCGGTGAAGCACAATTCCTTCGCGTCGCGCGCCTCCGCTGCTCGCCGGTTGCGATGATCGGAGATGCGTTTCTTGGCCGCTTTCAGCAGGTCAGGTGCCGGATCGCTCTCGATGCGGCCGTGGTCGGCATCGAGGATGACCGTCGTGCCCTCGGCGATCCCGAGCACCTCAGCGCCGGCTGTGACAAGCATCGGAATGCCTGCAGACGCCGCAAGGATGGCGACGTGCGAGGTTGGCCCGCCGCCGGCCGTGCAGATGCCAGCAAGCCGCTCCTTGTCCAGCGGGAGAAACTGCGACGGCAAGAGATCGGGACCGATCAGGATTGAGTCCGGCGGGAAATCCGGGACGGCTGGCGTGTCATCCCCGGCGAGGACCGCAATCACTTGCCGCTCAAGATCGGCGACGTCGGCCGCGCGCTCCATCAGCAGCGGGTCACCGGTGGCGCGAATCGCGTCTCGCGCCTCTTCGCAAGCGGCTCGCCAGGCAAATGCCGCGCTTCGTCCTGCGGAAATCTCGCGGTCCGCGCGAGCAACGAGGTCCGGATCTTCTAATAAAGCGCGGTGCGCGGCAGCGAGCTCCGCTGCGACGAGGTCAGTTTGGGTCAAAGAGGCTGCGACCGATTCGAGCGCCTGTTTAAGCATGTCGCGCTCTGCGGCGATTCCAGCGCCGTCACGGGGCACCGGCTGGTCTCCAAGGCGGCATTGAACCGCCTGGCCGATCGCCAGTCCGGGCGAGGCCGTGACCGGTCCATGACCGCGCTCGATGGCAGGCATGAGCGGACCGGCTCGGCCTGGTTCGCCAAGCCCGCCCTCGATAAGCGCCACGACCGCTGCGACCGCGCTCTTGCCGTCCGAGCCATGTCCGACGACGCGCAGCTCCTCGCCATGCTTCACGCCGAGGGAGAGCATGGCCACCGTGCTCCGCGCGTTGGCCGTGCGTTGGCCTGAGATCAGGGTCACGTCGGCATCGAAGGACCGCAACAGTGCGGCGATCCGTGCTGCCGGCCGCGCGTGGAGTCCATGCGCCGAGTCAATCCGGACGGTGCGGGAATACTCCTCGCCCGACGCCTCGGCACGCTCCGCCGAAACCCCTAAGCGCACAACGCCGATCGGCTCGCCGTTAGCGATGCTGCGGGCCAGCCTCTCGGGCCGAAATTCGTAACCCTCGCTGGCGACCACGATCGGGGTGACCAGGTCCCGTGCGCCGCGGGCGACTTCGGCCAGGTCGATCTCGATCAGGGGGTCGCCGGCTTTGACCTCGGCGCCCGCCGACCTCAGCGCGCGGAATCCCCGGCCACCGAGAGCGACCGTTTCCAGGCCGATGTGGATCAGCAACTCCGCGCCGTTGGCGAGCCGAAGGGTGGCAGCGTGAGCCGTATCCGGGATCGCGATGACGGTACCGTCGGCCGGGGCGCGCAGCACGGACTCGATGGGATCGATAGCAATGCCGTCGCCCATCATCCGTTCGGCGAACACCGGGTCGGGCACTTCGTCGAGCGGGGTTAGCCAGCCTGCGAACGGCGCATGGAGGACGATCTCGCTCACGGCAGCAGCTCGACGGAATCGATCGCCCACATCGGGCTTAGGCCGCGCGCGGTGTAAGTGATGCAAAGGTCTTCGTTGCCTTCCCGGCGAAGGATCGGAGCAACCAGACGAGTCACGCCCGGATTCGTGCGCGCGGGTTTGAGCGGAAGCACCGCAATGCGCTCACCATCGCAGCCTCCGGCACGGACTTCGAATTCGCCGTCCGCAGTTGCCGGAGTGCGGAACTTTATCCCCTCGATGTCCTTGCCGATCTGAAAGTTGAACGGCACTTGCCCGACGTCGATGGCGATCCTTCGTGCGCCGCCAACCGGTGCCTTGGCGTAGATCCAGCATGGATTCTCGATATCGGTGACGAATACCGCGCGCGCGTCGTTCGCCGGGTAGTCATCCTCCAGCGCGAGGCGAACCTTTTCGGTGCAGGTCTTGAGCTCCTCATCGCTCCGCCTGCGCACCGAACGACCGTCGACGGTCTGGTCGAGGTCGCCAGGAAGCGCCCGAACGCCGTCGAACGTCGCGGCTCGAACGCGGGTCGGGAAGGGCACCGTCAAGGGCGCGGCATAGCGCGGCGAGGCGGCAGACGGCGCGGTTCCGTCGATCGTGTAGCGTATGTCCAGACCAGACTGGTCCGAGAGGATGACCCTGGCTTCCTGCGCGGGCGGCGTGAATTGAGTCTCAAGCTTCACTGCAAATGCGCTCGCCGCGGGATCCAGCCCAAGCGTGCGCATTCGTTCCATCTGGGGCACCAGCCGGTCGATGAAATCGGCGAAGTCATGCCTTGGGTGCTGCGACCAGCCGATTTCTGAGACGGCACTGGCCCGGGGAAATAGATTCCATTCCGCGCGCTCCTCGGTCCGGACGTGCTCGGTCCACAAATTGCCCTGGAGGCCAAGGATGTGACCCCGCTCGCTCGGCGTCAGCTCCTTCGGTGCGGGATCGAAGGCATAGACCGTCGCCAGGTCGATGAAGTTGCCGCGGCCCGGCGGCTCGATCGGGCTGAAACCCTGGCGGTTGTCGAAATAAAGTGTCGGCGCGGGAGACAGCACCGAATCATGTCCCGCCTTGGCGGCCGCGATCGCTCCTGCAGTTCCTTGCCATGACATGATTGTCGCATTGTGCGGGATGCCGCCTTGCAGGATCTCGTCCCAACCGATCATCCGCCGGCCATGGGCGGCAAGGAATCCCCCGATTCGGGCCATGAACCAACTTTGCAGTGCGTCCTCGCTGGCTATGCCCAGCGCTTTCATTCGCGCCTGGATCTTCGGACTGGCCTTCCACTGATCCTTCACGGCCTCATCGCCGCCGACATGAATGTAGCGAGAGGGGAAGAGCGCCATCACTTCGGTGAGGACATCCTCGAGGAAGTCGAACGTTCCGTCGTCGATGTTGTAGAGCCATGGAAACACGCCCCAGTCGGATTCGACCTCGGCGGGAATTGGCGCCCCCGTTCCCAATTGCGGATAGGCGCGAAGAGCCGAAAGCGCGTGGCCGGGCATTTCGATTTCCGGAACGATCGTAACATTGCGCTCGGCCGCATAAGCAACGATCCGCCGGACCTCGTCCTGCGTGTAATAGCCGCCGACTCGCGGCAATGGCGGAGCTCCCGGCGCGGTCGCCGGCACACGCCACCCACCAACTTCCGTCAGCCGTGGATATTTTTTGATCTCGAGCCGCCAACCCTGGTCGTCGACGAGATGCCAATGCAACACATTGAGCTTATTGACCGCCATCCAGTCGATCAGCTGGCGGACGAACTCCGGCGACTGGAAATGACGCGCGCTGTCCAGCATCACCCCGCGCCAGCGGAATCGGGGCGCATCGCGGATAGTAAGCGCCGGGATCAAGTTCGGCCTGTCGCCTGTCGCCAGCTGCCAGGTGGTCACTGCGCCGTAGAGCAGCCCGGAATCGGTGCTTGCAGTAACTACGACACCGTTCCGATCCGATGAAACGGAATAGCCTTCGGCGGGAAACCCCCGCTTTCGGACGAAGCGAATGGCACCGCTACGCTGGCGTAGTTGCAGCTGAAGTCCATTGCTGCGGCGCAGAAGCTGCGAAAGATATTCTGCGGCGGCGGCTGCGCCTCGGTCACGAGGCGGAACGCGGATCGCCTCCGAAGGGGAAAGACGGAAGCTACCGCCGCGCTCCACCACGTGACTCGGAATCGGCAACAGTTTGGGCGGCGCGGCCATCGCGCATCCCGAATAGAGCAGGGCCAGCGGCAGTAACTTACGCGTCACGCGTCCGCATTCCTTCCGCACCAGCCGGCGCGGGACGCTCAGGCCCCGCGCCGTTCCCCCGCTTAATAGCGGAACCGTGCGCCGATATAGAATTGCCGGCCGTTATCGTAGATTGCGCGCGGCCGGGTGGTCGTTCCGGAATATTGCTCGATCTTCTCATTGGTGAGGTTGATCGCATCGGCCGTCAGCCAGAAGTTGTCGGTCAGCTTGTAGCTCGCCGATGCATCGAGCGAACTGGTCGACTTCTGGTTCAGAGGTGATGCACGGTCGATGTCGATGAAGAACTTCGACCGGTAGGTGTACGACAGCCGCGCCGAGGCCGGCCCACGCTCATAGAAACCGGTCACATTGAATGCGTGCTTTGAATTGCCGGGGATCGGATCGCCGCTGTTCGATTTGGCGTCCGAGTAGGTGTAGTTGGCGATCACCCCGAAGCCGCCCCAGATCGGCCGCGACACCTGCAGCTCGAAACCCTTGTTGCTGCCCCCTGGACCGTTCGAGCGCCGGTTGATGTCGAACAGGCAGTTGTAGGTGTTGGGAGCGGTCACCAGAGTGCAGCGCGACAGATCCGGAGTATCGGTCTGGATCGGGAAGATTTCCTGGGTCGTGGTGTTCAGGATGTAGGACTGGATGTCCTTATAATAGAGCGCCGCGGCGAAAATCGTCTCGCGGTCCGGATACCATTCGAACGACACGTCATACTGGTCGGCGCGGAACGGCTTCACGCTGGGGTCACCGCCGCTTCCGGTCAGCGCGCCGGGGTTGAGGCTGACGCGCGGCACGATGTCCGTATAGTCGGGCCTCGCCATCGTGCGCGCCGCGGCGAACCGCAGCACCATGTGCGGATTGAGGTCGAAGGCGACGTTCGCGCTCGGCAGGAAGTCGGTGTAGTGGCGTTTGACCGAGATCGGGACGAAAGCGCCGAAGGCATTGGGGATCGCCTCGGGCGGAGGGTTGCTTGCGAACAACTGATTGCCGCGCGAGGTCTGGTCAGTGCGTACCACGCGCAGGCCGATATTGCCGCGCCAATTGTCGCCGCCGAACTTCGCCATGGCGTAGCCGCCGTAGGTTTTTTCATTGATCGAATAATTTTCCGTCGGATTGAGGATCCGGGTGTGCGGGAAGCTGAGGAAAATATCCTCGAGCTTGTCCCGGTCGACCTGCCAATAGCTTGTGAGGGTGCCAGGCAGCGCGATATTCTCGAGGAAATCGCCAGGGGTTAGCCCGTCGGCGAAGTCCGCCGGCGAGCAAGGCCCACCGCCGCAACCGGTCGCCGATAGTGGCAGGAAAAAACCGCCGTAGGTTGTCGCCAGGAAGCCAGTCTTGCGATCATGGTCGGTGAACTTAGCCCCAAGCTTGACCGCGTTGATCGGTCCCAGTTCCAGCCCCTGTTCCCAATCGAGATAGGCGTATTTCTCTTTGTCGGAATTGGTGATTTTGTGCAGCGACCCGAAGTCGAAGGCGAGGTCGTTCGGAACTGTCGGATCGATGCCGGAGAAGATTACCTGCGGAGTCCGGCCGGTGATGTCGAAGTCGAAGCCAGCCGGCGCGCCGCCTTCGAAGAAGGGCTGGGCCTTGGTGTTGCCGTGCGCCTCCGT
>JBKPKF010000161.1:0-3844 GCA_046730995.1 Pseudomonadota bacterium | reverse complement strand
GCGAACAGCTCCTCGCCAAGCGCCTTGGGGGTCGATTTCGAATCCTCCCTGGCCATGACGCGCGCTCCTGCCACGAAACAACAGACGGGTCGAGCGAAAAGTTCGCGGTTTGTTCCGCAAGATCCGCTATTCGTCGCGCGTTGCGCCCGGCTGCCAGAGAACGTCGCCGCCCTCGACCGCCGCCACGTAACGCGCAGCGACGAATAGAAGGTCCGACAGGCGATTGAGATAGGCCAATAGCTGCGGATTGAGTGGTTCACTTGCGTTCAGGGCGACGGCAGCGCGTTCCGCGCGGCGGACCACCGTCCTTGCAAGGTGAAGCGCGGCAACTGCGACCGAACCGCCAGGAAGGATGAAGCTTTGTAGCGGCTCGAGCTCGACGTTCATCACGTCAATTGCTTGTTCCAGCCGTGCGACCTGGCTGGCGACGATCCGTAGCCCGATCTCGCCAGGTGTAGCGAGGTCGGCGCCGAGATCGAACAGGTCGTTCTGGATTCCGAGGAGGTACTCGCTGAGGTCGCCCGGGATGAGTTCCGCTATGGCGACCCCGATCGCGGCATTGGCTTCGTCGACCTCACCGATGGCGGCCAAGCGCGGGCCGGACTTGCTCACCCGGCTGCCGTCGACGAGGCCGGAGCTGCCGTCGTCTCCTGTCCGAGTGTAAATCTTGTTGAGCTTGACCAAATGCTACCGGGCCGAGCCCGCCACGATCAGGATGAGGACGACAAAAACGATCGCGACCGCCTGAAACAATACGCGCCGCTGCATCCATTTTTGCGACTGTTCTCCGGTTAGGTCCTTACCCGAAGCCATCGCGATGACCCCCCGCACCAGCACATAAAGGGTCGCAGCCATCGCAAGGATGAGAAGGAAGAGGAGGGCGGCCCGCATCGCCATGCCCTTAAGCCCCGCTGAAAGCGAAACCAAGCGGAAGCTTGCCGGCGAGCAGGTCCGCGGCGAGGGCGGGTCCGTCGAGGCCGCTCTCCCGCATCGCTGCCAGGGTCGGGGCCAGGTCGCGCTTGGCGAGGCGTCGCCCATCGGGGTGGGTGACGAGGGGATGGTGCAAATACTCCGGCTCGGGCAGCGCGAGCAGGACCTGAAGCAGCCGCTGGACCGGGGTCGATGGACGTAGGTCGATACCCCGCGCAACCAGGCTCACTCCGCTGTGCCAATCGTCAACGACGCAGGCCAAATGATAGGATGCCGGAGCGTCCTTCCGCGCAAGAATCGCATCGCCGATGTCCTGTGCGGTCGCCGTGAATCGCGCTCCGTCCGTTTCGGCCCATGACGGCAAGCCGGCGCGCTCCATCGCTCTTTCCGAATTGAGCCGCCAGCAGTGGGGCGCCGTTGCCCGGCGGCCGGGATCGTCGCGGAGATTGCGGCAAGTGCCGGGATAGGACGTCGCCGCATCGCCGTGCGGAGCGGTCAGAGACTGTGCGATGTCCGCGCGCGTGCAGAAGCAGGCGAAGACGAGGCCTTCGCTCTTCAACCGCTCGAGCGCCGCTTCATAAGCAGCGGTGCGCTGCGACTGGACCAGCACGGGTTCCTGCCAGCTGATGCCGAGCCATTCCAGGTCTTCGTAAATGCCGGCGACGAATTCGAGCCGGCTGCGCGTTTGGTCGAGGTCCTCGATCCTGAGCCGGAATGCGCCGTTGGCACCCTTCGCCCGGGCATGGCCGACGACAGCGCTAAAGGCGTGGCCGAGGTGCAGGCGCCCGGTCGGTGATGGCGCGAACCGCGTTACTAACATAATCGGTGTTGCCGAAAGGACTCTTGACCGCGAGTCATTGAAAATGCTGTCATAGGCATGTCACGCCGGGTTGGCATCCGGCGGGCAACAAGGGAAGACGGGCCGGGGCCCGCTCCTCCTTGAGTGCGACGAGGCCGGGAGCTGGAGTTCGGACCCACCGGACGAAAGGCGTTGCTGGCTAGTCGCATGTATCATCCCGAGCTGATCCGCCATCCCGACAGCTGCCCGGCGCTGGTGCTCAACGCCGATTACACCCCGCTGTCTTATTACCCGCTGTCATTGTGGCCGTGGCAGACCGCGATCAAGGCGATGTTCCTTGAGCGCGTGGATGTCGTCGCCCACTACGATCGCGAGGTGCATAGCCCAAGCGTCGCCTTGAAGCTGCCGTCGGTGATCGCGCTCAGGGACTATGTCCGGCCCAACGAATATCCGGCCTTCACCCGGTTCAACCTGTTCCTTCGCGACCGATTCCGGTGCGTCTATTGCGGTTCGGCGAGGGAGTTGACCTTCGACCATGTGATCCCGCGCGCCCAGGGCGGCCGGACGACTTGGGAGAATGTCACCACCGCCTGCGCTCCGTGCAACCTCAGGAAAGGCGGCCGAACGCCCAGGGAAGCACACATGCAACCGCATCGCGACCCGATCCGTCCGACGAGCTGGCAATTGCAGGAGCATGGCCGCGCGTTCCCACCCAATTACCTGCACGTGAGCTGGCGCGATTATCTCTACTGGGATGTTGAGCTCGAACCGTAAGTCCGGCTGACGAACTCGCGGACCTTGGGCGCAATGTCGCCGCGCTCGAGCGCAAGCGCGAGATTGGCGATCACGAAGCCGGCCTTGTCGCCGCAATCGTGGCGGACCGAGTCCACTCTCAGCGCGTGGAACGGCTGCTGGCCGATCAGCTTGGCCATGGCGTCGGTCAGTTGGATTTCGCCGCCGGCGCCGCGCTCCCGGGCGTCGAGCACTCGCATCACCTCGGGCTGGAGGATGTATCGTCCGATCACGCCGAGCCGCGACGGAGCGGCGTTCGGCTCGGGCTTTTCGACCAGCCCAAGGACCTCAGTGAGATCGCCATCGACCTTTCCTGGACTGATGATCCCGTAGCTCCCGGTTTTTTCCGCGGGGACCTCCTCGGTCGCGACCAGGTTGCCGCCGACCTTCTCCCACGTCTCGACCATGGTCTTGAGCACGCCGGGCACCATCAAATCGTCGGGCAGGAGAATCGCGAAGGGTTCGTCGCCGATAATGTGCCGGGCGCACCACACCGCGTGGCCCAGGCCGAGCGGTTGTTGCTGGCGGACCGTCATGATCTCTCCGAACCTGGCATTTGACGGCGCGAGCGCGTCGAGGCTCTTGCCCCTTTCGAGCATCGTCGCCTCGAGCTCGTAGGCCCGGTCGAAATAGTCGACCAGAGGCGACTTGCCGCGGCCCGTGACGAGGATCAGCTCTTCGATTCCGGCCTCGCGCGCCTCATCGACCGCATATTGGATCAGCGGCCGATCGACGATCGTGATCATTTCCTTGGGAATGCTCTTGGTTGCGGGCAGCAGGCGCGTGCCGAGCCCCGCCACGGGGAACACCGCCCTGCGAAGCCGGGCTGTCATTTGGGGGTTGCCGGCCCGGTATCGTTGGTGACGGCATAGGGATCCGAGCCGGCTGGAAGCGCCGGCGCGGCTCCTCCGCTGGGCGGCGGAAGGTCGAACGGATCCTCGGCTCGGGGCTCGGACTTCTTCATAAGCTCATCGACGCGCTCTGGATGTGCGTTCGGCGGCGGAGTGAGAAGCTCGGCAGCGGTCGGCGTGGTTCGCGCCATCATCGGCTTAACCGGCAAGGGTTGGCCGGGCGCCGGCTTCAGATCCGCCACCTTGCCGCAACCGGAGAGAAGCGCGATTGCGGCGATTGAAACTGCGCGCGAAAGCCTCATTCGCTCCGACTAGCCGCTCCCCGCCTATTGCGCTAGCGGCCGTCCATGCGCCTCCCCGCTCTTACAATGGCGATCGTCGCCCTCGCCGGATGTTCGAAGCCCGAACAACCCGCCAATAACCAGGCCCAGCCGGCAGCCGTCGAAGCCGGTCCGCAAAAGGGGGTCGACCG
>JBKPKF010000160.1:0-2567 GCA_046730995.1 Pseudomonadota bacterium | reverse complement strand
GCGGCAAGGATCGTACGAACGCCAAGGTCGAACTTGTCGAGCGCCTTGGCGAACGGACCCTGGTCTACGCGAGGTTGGCCGACGGCCAGCCTATTACGGCCGAGGATGACGGGGACAGCCGAGCGAAAATTGCGGATGATGTGGAGCTCACGATCGACGGAGCCGCGGCGCACGTATTCGACAAAGACGGCGTTGGTTACCATCGGAGCGACGCATGACCGGCGAGCGCAATTGGCGCGGACTGCTGTTTGTGGCGCCTTTCCTGCTGCTCTATTCAATCATTCTCATCTTTCCTCTGGTGCGCGGACTTTGGCTGAGCCTCAACCAGGTCGACCTGTTTGGTGACGGTCATTTCGTCGGCGCTGGGAATTATGTGCGGCTGTTCCACGACCCGATCTTCGGCACCTCGCTCGTCAACACGTTCGAAGTCACACTGATGATCGTTCCTGCGCTGACGGTTATCGCGCTGGCGCTCGCAATAGCGCTCAACCGTGCGAGCAAGAGCGCCGCCATCTTCCGGGGCATTTTCTTTTCGTCGGCGGTTCTCTCGGTCACGATCGTAACACTCATCTGGCGGTTCATGCTGGCGCCCGACGCCGGGTTCCTCGGCTTTGTCGCCAAGACATTCGGAGCCGAACCCCTGCCCTTTCTCAGCGATGAGCATCTGGTGCTGCCGGCACTGGCGATCACGACCATCTGGTGGTCGGTTGGTTTTCCGATGCTACTATTCCTCGCCGGCTTGCAGCAGATTCCGGAAGAAATGTACGAAGCCGCCGCGCTCGACAACGCGAGCCGCTGGACGACGTTTACGCGGATCACTTTTCCTTCGCTTGGACGGACGCTTGTCCTTGTTGTGATGCTTCAAACCGCCGCGCAGCTGCAGCTCTTCGGCCAGTCGCAATTGCTGACCGCAGGCGGACCGAGCGGTGCCTCACGGACGGCGGTATTGTTCCTGTTCGAGAGCGCGTTCGGCCGCTGGGAGCTGGGCTATGCGAGCGCGGCCGCGGAAATTCTGTTTTTGATCATCCTTGTCGTGACGCTCAGCCAATATTGGGCGACTGGCCGGGCGACGGCGGCTCAAGGTGGCCGCTAACCCCCGCCGCGCCCGAGTGACTCCGCTTGGCTGGGCCGGGCTGCTGGCCGGCGCGGTCATCATGCTCGCCCCATTGGTTTGGGCGGTGCTGCTCTCGCTTAAAGATAATGGGGAACTCGTCGGTCACAGCGAAGCCGCGCTCCGCGCTCCCTATACGCTTCAGAATTATGTCGCGATCTTCGGCAACAGCCTGACTTTGCGCTGGCTGCTCAACAGCACCGTCGTTGCGCTTGGAACCACGGCGGGAGTGCTGATCCTCGCAAGCCTCGCCGGCTACGGCTTCGCACGGCTTAACTTTCCGCTCAAACGAACTCTCTTCGTCATCGTGTTGCTCGGTCTCGCGGTGCCGAGCCAGGCAATCATCTTGCCGCAGCACCAGTTGTTCGCTTGGCTGCACCTGCACAACAGTTATCCAGGATTGATCCTGCCGGGGCTTATCGCGCCATTCGGCGTATTCTTCATGACCACGTACATGCGCGGGATCCCGCTGGAGCTGGATGAAGCGGCGATGCTGGATGGAGCCTCACGCTGGACGATTTTCTGGAAGATCATCCTGCCATTGACGATCCCCGCGCAATCGACCCTCGCGGTTTTCACCTTCCTTGGTAGCTGGAACGATTATTGGTGGCCGCTGATCAGCGCGACGCGCAGCGATATGTACACACTGACAGTCGGACTTGCCGCTGCTCAGATGAACTATGCGCAGACGAGCGGGCTCGGCTATCTGATGGCGCAGGCGGTCTTCGCATCCATTCCGATCTTCATCGTCTACATTATCTTCCAGAAGCAGATCGTTCGCGCGATGGCTGGGACAGCGGTGCGGTGAGACGATTAGGAAGGGCGCTGCTCGCTTTTACGGCACTCGGAAGCTGCGCCCGCAGCGACCATAAGACCCATCTCTACCTGCAGCGCTTCTTCGGCGAATGCGGCGCCGAATATGGCCGCAGCACGGACATCTCGAAGGCCGAGGGAGAATGCGGGATCATCACCACGATGGTCGACCGCTTCAATGCCGAGAACTCCGATATCCATATCGACGTGAACGTGGTCGCCTGGCCAGGCTATCCCCAGCTCACGGCCCAGGTCGCAGCGCGTGACCCGCCGGATCTTGTCACCATGCATGAAGGCGTGATCAGTGATTATGCCGCGAAGGGGCTGGTCGAGCCTGTCGACCACTATTTGCGCGCGGCCGGCATCTCCCCGAACGATTTTACGGAAGCCGCCAGCCAAGGCGTCACGATGTACGGACACGTCTACGGATTGCCTTGGGACACGCACGGCGGCTTATTTCATGTCAACACAGCCTTGTTTGCGAAGGCGGGCTTGATGCGCAGCGGCAAGCCCGTCCTGCCGAATTCGCCTGAAGAGCTGATCACCCAGGCCCGCCAATTCGAAAAGCGAACCGGGAAACCCTATCTCATCCAGAGCAATGTTGGGGATCCCGCGTTCGCGGCGCGCAATCTCTACACTTACA
>JBKPKF010000159.1:0-13358 GCA_046730995.1 Pseudomonadota bacterium | reverse complement strand
ATGACCGACTTCATCGACGGCCGGAACAAGGACCGCGCGGCGATCATCGATGAAGTGCTGAAGATCACCGACGGGGGCGCCGATTACAGCTTCGATTGCACCGGCAACACCGAGGTAATGCGCACCGCGCTCGAATGCTGCCACCGCGGCTGGGGCACCAGTATCATCATCGGGGTGGCCGAAGCGGGCAAGGAAATCGCGACCCGGCCGTTCCAGCTGGTGACCGGTCGCAACTGGCGCGGCACCGCGTTCGGCGGAGCCAAGGGCCGCACCGACGTCCCCAAGATCGTCGATTGGTACATGGACGGGAAGATCGCAATCGACCCGATGATCACCCACGTCCTGAAGCTCGAGGATATCAACAAGGGCTTCGACCTGATGCACGCAGGCGAAAGCATCCGCTCGGTCGTGGTCTACTGATGCCGGACAAGGTCAACATCGCCGAGAAGCTGGAAACCTTCTCCGATCACTGGGCGCCGCGGATCGTCGCCCGCTACAACGACAATGAAGTGCGGCTCGTGAAGGTCGAGGGCGAATTCATCTGGCACCAGCATGACGAGACCGACGAGCTGTTCCTGGTGCTCGACGGCACGCTCCACCTGGAGCTTCGCGACAAAACGGTCACCCTTCGCCCGGGCGAGCTGTTCGTCGTTCCGCGAGGGACTGAGCACCGACCCTGCGCCCGCAATGGCGAGGTCAAGCTGCTGTTGATGGATCCCAAGGACATGCCCAATACGGGCGACCCGGCGACCGCCACGATTGCGGTCGAGATATAAGGAGCGAGAAATGTTCAGTCACGTGATGGTCGGATCGAACGATGTCGATCGGTCGCAGCGTTTCTATGACGCATTGTTCGGCAAGGAGGCCAAGCGGGACGCGAAGGGCCGGCTCGCCTATCGCCGGAACGGCGCGGTGTTCATGGTGTCGAAACCGATCGACGGGAACGCTGCTTGCCATTCGAACGGTGGGACGATCGGCTTCAACTTCGACAGCCCGGAAGAAGTCGATGCCTGGCACGCCGCGGGCTGCGCGGCGGGCGGCCAGAGCTGCGAGGACCCGCCGGGCTACCGCGAGGGCGAGTTCGGCAAGCTCTATCTCGCTTATTTGCGCGATCCTGACGGGAACAAGCTCTGCGCGTTGCACCGCCCGCCCGAGTGAGCATGGAGCTCGTCTCCGAAAACACATCGCACGGCGGTCGGCAACTCGTCCTGAAGCACGAGTCCAGCGCGTGCGGATGCGAGATGACCTTCTCGGTCTTCCTCCCGCCGCAGGCCGGGCAAGGCGGCAAGCTACCCGTCGTCTGGTACCTTTCGGGCCTGACCTGCACGCACGCCAACGTCACCGAAAAGGGCGAGTATCGCGCCGCATGCGCCGAGCTAGGGCTGATCTTCGTCGCGCCGGACACCAGCCCGCGCGGTGAGGACGTCGCTGACGCCGAGGAATGGGATTTCGGTAAGGGCGCCGGCTTCTACGTCGACGCCACGCAGGACCCGTGGTCGCCCAACTACCGCATGTGGACCTATGTGACCGAGGAACTTCCGGCGCTCCTGGCATCGGAATTTCCGGTGGACATGGATCGCCAGGCCATCACCGGCCATTCGATGGGCGGCCACGGCGCGCTGACGGTCGCTCTCAACCACTCCCGACGCTTCCGAAGCGTCTCGGCCTTCGCGCCGATCGTAGCTCCGTCGCAGGTGCCGTGGGGGCAGAAAGCGCTCGCCGGCTATCTGGGCGAAGACCGCTCGGAGTGGCGCAAGCATGACGCGGTCGCATTGATTGAGGGCGGCACGCGCGTCGAAGAAATCCTTGTCGATGTCGGCGATGCGGACCCGTTCATCGAAAAGGAGTTGCGGCCCGAGCTGCTGGAACGAGCGTGCGCTGAAGCGGGCATCGCGCTGAATCTGCGCATCCAGCCGGGGTACGACCATAGCTATTATTTCATCTCGACCTTCATGGATGAGCATTTGCGCTGGCACGCGGAGCGTCTCCGAAAGGGATAGGTCATGAGAACCAGCCGCCGCGACTTCATTCAGCTTGCGGCGGCGATGGGCGCCTCGCTTGCATGGTCCGGACCGGCGCGGGCGTCCCGAACGCAATGGCAGGAACGGCGCGATCTCTATCCCGAAGGTGTCGCATCGGGCGATCCCGATCCGAACAGCGTGATCCTTTGGACCCGGCGCCCGTTCGGGGAGGGTGAGCGGCGCGTACTCACGGTTGAGGTCGCGGAAGACGAAACCTTCCGGCGCGTAGTCGCGCACGCTCCCGCACCCGTTTCAGCGGCGGCCGATTGGACCACGCGCGTGCTGGTCGGCGGTCTCAAGCCCGCCCATGTCTATTGGTATCGCTTTACCGATACCGACGGGAATGGCAGCCGCATCGGCCGCACCATCACCGCACCCACCGCTAACGATCCCCGCCCGGTCAGCTTCGCCTTTGTTAGCTGCCAGGACGTCAACGAAAGCAAACTCAACGGCTACCGCCGTATGATCTTCGAGGATGAGCGGGCGCAACCCGAGCGCCAGCTCGATTTCGTCTTGCACCTTGGCGATTTCATCTACGAGGTCGTGCAATATCCAGAGGAAGGGAAGCCCCGCTTCGATCGGAAACTCTACGAGGTTTGCCGGATTCCCAATGCCCAGAAGGCCGCAAGAAACTTCCATATTCCGACTGATGCGGAGGGCTATCGCGCGGTCTGGAAGGGCTATCTCGCCGATCCCGACCTGCAGGACGCGCGTGCCCGCTGGCCGTTCGTGTGCATCTGGGACAATCATGAATTCTCGTGGCAGGGACGCCAAAGTATCGTGCAGGCGGGCGGCGCTCCCTTCCCCGGCCAGACCTTTAAGGTTGCCGCCAACCAGGCATGGTTTGAATATATTCCGGCGCGGGTCGCCGCGCCCAGCGGATCGTCCGAGGAATTCGGTTCGGTCCCTGTGCAAAACGTCAAGATCGAGAAGTTCGACGATGACGGGCTCGGCCTTGAGCCGAACAATATCGCGGCGATCAACAGCCTGATCGCCTACCGAGCGCTGCGATACGGTCGCCACCTCGACCTGCTGCTCACCGACCTGCACAGCTATCGCGGGCCCGATAACTTCAGCGATGAATCGCTCGGCAAGCTTGCCGATTGGGGGGATTATGATGGAATGTTCCCCGACGATATCATGCAGGTGCTCGATGGCGGCCGGGCGTTCAACGGCGGGAAGCCGCCGGCGGAACTGGAATTCAATGGCAAACGAATCCCCAACCCGGAGAAGGACAAGCCGCCGCAGGCGATCCTTGGGGCCAAACAAAAGGCCTGGTTCAAGGACCGTCTGCGCAGCTCAACCGCGACCTGGAAGATCTGGGGCAGTTCGCAAGGCACGCACGAGCAGCGCGCTGATCCTGAGAATTTGCCGCCCGGGCTGACCAAGGAGAAATGGCCAGCGGGTCGTTTCGCTAACGTGGGCGGGGGCGACTACGGTAGCGCATGGGTCGAGCGCAACGAGATCTACGATCTGGTTCGAGACTCCAAGATCACCGGTTTCGCCATCGTTTCCGGCGACCTGCACAGCTTCTGGGCCGGTTACGCTGCGCCGCACTTGCCGCCCGCGACGTTTGAGCCCGTCGGCCTGAGCTTCACCGGCGGGTCCATGTCGAGCGTGGGCGGCGGCGAAGCGAACGAGTACCGGATCAAGAAAGACAATAAACTCCGGCCGCTCTACCTGGCGGACCGGCCAGGCGCGGCGAGGCCCGAGTCGACCTACAACATGCTGATGACGCACGGCGTCCGATCCTGCTTTGAATATGCTAAATCCTTCGATCTGGCGAAGGCGCGGGCGCTGTCCAACCCCGATCTGGCACCGCACCTCAAGTTCGTCGATATTGGCGGGCATGGCTATGCGACCGTGCGGCTTACCGGTGATGAAATGCGCACCGAGTTCGTCTGTATTCCACGTCCCGTCACGCGCAGCGATCGCCCGGACGGCGGCCCGCTCCGCTATCGCATCGTCCATTCGGCGAAGCTTTGGCGGCCCGGCGAGAAGCCTCGCCTCAAACAGGAGGTCATCGAAGGCGATCCCGGTCTCGCCATCTAACCACGGGCAATCGTCTTGAACGCCGGCTGGTATTGGCAGGCGCTGTCGGTCGCGACAGCGCTCGCCTGCGGCCTGCTCACCGGCATCGAACGCGGCTGGAAGCTGAAGGACGAAAAGCCCGGCACTCGCGTAGCGGGTATCCGCACTTTCTCAATGCTTGGCCTGGGCAGCGGAATCGCTGGCCTGATTGGTGTCACCGGCTATCCGTTCGTGGCCGCGGCAATCGTCATCGGCGCGGTCGCGATCATGGTCACCGGATATTCGCGCGAGCTCCGCAATCAGCACGATTCAACCAGCGCGGTTGCGGCCATGGCCACGATTGCGTTCGGTTTTCTTGCCGGAAGCGGCAACCCGGCGCTCGCGATCGCCAGCGCTGCGGTCGGCGTCGCCTTCCTTGCCTTGAAAGCAGAACTTCACGGCTTCGTCGAAAGGCTCGACGAAGACGATGTGAAGGCGGGTGCACGCTATGCCGTGATCGCATGCGCAGTGCTGCCATTCCTGCCCAGCGGCCACTATGGTCCACTCGGCGCCTGGAACCCGCAGAAGCTGTGGCTGGTCGTGGTCCTCGTCACCGGCTTTTCCTTCCTCGGTTACGTTGCCAACCGAATCTTCGGAGAGCGCCACGGCACGATCGCCACCGCGCTAATCGGCGGCGCCTACAGCTCGACTGCGGTGACCCAGTCCCTCGCTCAGCGGCTGGGTCGGGAGGAGCGCGCGGGCGCGGAGCCGGCCGGGATCGCGCTCGCCACGGCGGTCATGTACCTGCGCGTCGGTCTCCTGGTCGCCGTGCTTGCCACCCGGGTATTCCTGCCGCTGATGATCATCCTGCTTCCGGCGACACTCGTTGCCTGGCTTGCCGGATGGTGGCTTTACCGAAAGGCCCCGCGCCATGAAGGGCCGAGCCCGCCTGGCAACCCCATCGCCTTGCTTCCGGCGCTTGGGTTCGTGGCATTTGTGGCGATTGCGGCGGTCGCCGCGCGATGGGCCGCGGGCCGGTTCGGGGAACAGGGTATCGCCATACTGCTCCTGATCGTGGGCTCGACGGACGTCGATACCGCGATCATCACCCTTGGCGGCCTTCCGCCCGCAGCGATCTCGCCTTTGCTGGCGGCGATCGCAATCGCAGGCACGGTCATCGCGAACATGGCCGTGAAGATCGGGATCACTTTGGTCTACGCCCGGCACAAGGGACTGTCGGCCGCACTCGCCATGGCGGCCAGCGTGATCGCTCTCACCGCCTCAATTGCGGTCGCCTGGACCCAGCTCAATCCCTAATGCTGCATCTGCAGGTTCATAAGCTCAGGACTGACGCCCATGTTGGCGTTCATATGAGACATGATCCAGATCGTGCCGACCATCACCAGGAAGACGATGAGCACGCCGAAGGCGAGCGCCAGGACATTGTTCGTGTTGTCCGGTCCGCTGGTGATGTGAAGGAAGAAGACGAGGTGCACTCCCATCTGCGCGATGGCGAGGACGACCAGGCCGGTCGCGACCCCCGGTCCCCACAATATTCCAGTCGACGCAACCCAGAATGAGACCCCCGTCAGGATCAGCGCCAGCGCGAGACCGATGACATAGGAGAGGGTCTCGCTGAGGATGTTGCTGTGCGGCTGCCCCGGAGCGACGTCGAGCAGATTGTTCTCGTCAGGAGTCATGGCAGCGTCCCGATCAAATAGACGATGGTGAAAATGGCCACCCAGATAATGTCGAGGGCGTGCCAGAAGATGCTGAGACAGAAGAGCCGGCGGAGGATGTGCGGCTGGAAACCCTTGGCCCAGATCTGGGCCATCATCGTTCCGATCCACAGCAAGCCGCACGTCACGTGCGCTCCGTGGCAGCCGACCAATGTGAAGAAGCCCGACAGGAAGGCGCTGCGCTGCGGCCCAGCGCCTTCGGCGACCATCTTCGCAAATTCGTAGAGCTCGATCGACAGAAAGACGAAACCAAGCAGCCCGGTGAGCAATAGCCAGCCTTGAGTCCAGATCATGTTCGCGCGCTTCGCCGTGATCATCGCAAGGCCGCAGACGAAGCTCGAAACGAGCAGCGCAATGGTCTCGATCGCGACCAGGTTGCGGTCGAACAGCTGGTTGCTGGTGGGTCCGCCGTCTGTCGCGTGTGCGAGCGTCGCGTAACTCGCGAACAGGGCCGAGAAGAGCACCATGTCGCTGAGGACGAAGAGCCAGAAGCCGTACGGTACGACGATGCTCTTCGATTCCGGGCCACGATGTCCGAGGCCGGTGTCTTCGGACCCGCCGTGAGTCAGGCCGATGGTGGCTGCTTCTACCGTCATGTCGATTGGCTCAATTCGTGGAGGTGCTCCATTCGAATGCGGCGACGCTCGCGGGCGTTCGCCCTGACCTCCTCGACGGGAATGATATGCTCATGCTCGTCGCGCCACGCATACCAGACGAAGACGGCGAAGGCGCCGATAAGGCCGAGAATCGCAAGCCACCAGATGTACCAGATGACCGCAAAACCGCAGAGCGAGGCGAAGAAGGCGACGATGATTCCGGTCGGCGAGTTCACCGGCATTTCGATCGGTTGATAGTCTGGCTCTTCGATCAGCTGGTCCTGCTTGATCGCGGTCTGCTTGCGTGTCCAATAGGCTTCTTCGCCGTGGACGTCGGGAAGCACCGCGAAATTGTAGTGCGGGGGTGGCGACAGGGTCAGCCATTCGAGCGTCCGGCCGTCCCAGGGATCGCCGGTAACGTCGCGGCGTTGGTCGCGGGTTTTGATTGAGTAGAGCAACTGGACGACGGTCAGCACGATGCCGAGGCCAATGATCACGGCGCCCACGAACGCGACGTTCAGCCAAGGCTGCCAGGTCGGATCGGGGATGTGCTGCATCCGCCGGGTCGCGCCCCAGAAACCGAGGACATAGAGCGGCATGAAGGCGAGGTGGAAGCCGATGAACCAGCACCAGAAAACGATCTTCCCAAGACGTTCGTCCAAGGTGAATCCAAAGGCCTTTGGGAACCAGTAGGTGTAGCCGGCCATCACCGCGAACACGACGCCGCCAATGATCACCTGGTGGAAGTGCGCGACCAGGAAGAGGCTGTTGTGGACGATGAAATCGACCGGCGGGATCGCCAGCAGAACGCCGGTCAGGCCGCCCACCACGAAGGTGAGCATGAATCCGATCGTGTAATACATGGGCACGGTGAAGCGGACGCGGCCGCCGTACATGGTGAAGAGCCAGTTGTAGATCTTCACGCCCGTCGGGATTCCGATGATCATGCTGGCGATTCCGAATACCGCGTTGATATCGGCGCCCGCGCCCATCGTGAAGAAATGGTGCAGCCACACCATGTAGGAGATGATGCAGATCGCAAGGGTCGCGAAGACCATCGAGCGGTAGCCGAACAGAGGCTTTCCGGAGAAGGTCGAGACGACTTCCGAGTAGATACCGAACGCCGGGAGGACGAGGATGTAAACCTCGGGATGCCCCCAGACCCAGATCAGGTTCATATAAAGCATCGAGTTCCCGCCGCCGTCGTTCGTGAAGAAGTGGAAGCCGAGGTACCGGTCGAGCATCAGCTCGGCCAAAGCCACGGTCAGCACCGGGAATGCCGCGAGCATGATCAGGTTGGAGGCTAGCGCCGTCCAGCAGAACACGGGCATCCTGAGATAGCTCATGCCGGGCGCTCGGGTCTTGAGGATGGTCGTGACGAAATTGACGGCGGTGAGGACAGTCCCGACGCCGGATATCTGTAGCGCGACGAGGTAATAATCGACCCCCACTCCGGGCGAAAAAGCCTTTTCGCTGAGCGGCGGGAAGCCGAGCCAGCCGGTTCGTGCGAATTCGCCGACGAACAGGCTGACGTTGACGAGCAGCGCGCCCGACGCCGTCAGCCAAAAGCTGACATTGTTCATCGTCGGGAAGGCGACGTCGCGAACGCCCAGCTGGAGCGGGACGACGAAGTTCATCATCCCGATCACGATCGGCATGGCCATGAAGAAGATCATGATCGTGCCGTGCGCGGAAAAGATCTGATTGTAATGTTCGGGCGGCAAATAGCCTTGCGATGCACCGACCGCGAGCGACTGCTGCGCGCGCATCATGATCGCATCGGCAAAGCCGCGCACCAGCATCACCAGCGCGAGCACGATGTACATGATCCCGATATGCTTGTGGTCGGTGGAGGTGATGTATTCGTTCCAAAGATACGGCCACCAGCCCTTGCGCCAGACCCACACGCCTACCGCGGCAATCGCCAGCAGCGTCACGATCGACGTGATCAGCGGGATCGGTTGGTCGAACGGAATTGCGCTCCAGCTCAGTCTGCCGAACATCCTTCAGGCTCCCTGATCCGAGGTCGGCTGGTTGTGCTGTACCGGTGCCTGTGGCGCGCGGTTTGCGACAATCGCGTCGAACAGGCCGGGTGCGACCGCGCCATAGGTCATCGGCTTCACGTAACTGCTCGGCTTCGAGAGGTCCGCGTAGCCGCGGCCGTCGAGCGCCGCTCCCTGGCCGCGCGCGTCCTGCGCCCACATGGCGAACTGGTCCGCGGGAAGGGCCTGGACCTGGAACTGCATTCCGGGGAAGCCGTCGCCGCTGAAGTGGGATGACAGGCCGTTATAGACGCCCGGCTTATCTGCTTGCAGGTTGAGCCGCGTAGTCATCCTCGGCATCGTGTAAATCATCGTCCCCATCTGCGGGACGAAGAAGGCGTTCCATACGGTCGCCGAAGTCAGCCGGAAATTCACGGGAGTTCCTGCCGGCACCACGAGCTGGTTGACGGTCGCAATGCCCTGGTCGGGATAGATGAACAGCCACTTCCAATCGAGCGAGACGACCTCGACTTTGAGCGGAGGGACGTTCGATTTCAGTGGCTTGCTGGGCTCCAGGTCGTGGCTTCCGATCCACGCGATTCCGCCAAGCAACATGATCGTCAGCGCCGGAATTGCCCAGACCACCATCTCGATCGCGCCCGAATATTCCCAATCGGGCATGTAGGTCGCCTTGGCGTTGCCCCGCCGGAACCACCAGGCGATGCCGACCGTCGCGAGCATCGTCGGAATGATGATCGCGAGCATGATCGCGGTCGAATTGATCATGATGGTCTTTTCCGCCTGACCGACCGGTCCGACGGGATTGAGAATGCCGCGATTGCACGCAGCGAGCAGAAGGGAAGTGGCGCCAGTCAGGCCGGCGCGCAACATCACGCGACAATGGCGTTCGAGTGAGTTCACGAGCCCCCTTTTGAAGGTTGGAAGCCAGATGCCCCGCGAACTGGGCCAAGCCCCAACAAGGGCGAATTGTCAATGGTGACCCCAACGGGACTCGAACCCGTGTTTTCGCCGTGAAAGGGCGACGTCCTAGACCGCTAGACGATGGGGCCGCGAAGGCCGCCGCGAGTTAGGCGAGGGCCCCCGGTGCGTCAAGCAAGCGCAGCGTCCTCCAAATGCATCTCGGCGGCGTTGCCGCCATTCCATTCATCGCGCTTGATCGTGCCCGCGAGCCACCACCTTTTGTCGGGCGGCGATTCGAGAAGGGCCTGGCCGAGATCGGTTCCGGCGCTTCGAAATGCGATCCATTTGAAGCTCTTCCCGTCTTCGCCTGCGGCGATCCCTCGCACATGTCCATCTCCGACGATGCCGGTGCGCAGGAGACGGACCGGACCGGCTGCCACGTGCGGTTGCGGCCATCCCGCTCCGTAAGGGCCGGCGGCCTCGAGCGCATCGCACAACGCCGCCGCGACACCGCCCGGAGCCAGCAACGCATCGAGGAGGATGGCGCGGTCGCCGCGCGACTTCTCCACATCCGCTGCAAGCCGCTCGTTGATGAAGGCGCGAAACGCCTCCAGTCCGCCCGGCGGAAGAGTCAGTCCGGCCGCCATCGCATGTCCGCCCCCCGCGATCAGCACGCCGCTGTCCTTCGCGGCGAGGACCGCCGCTCCGAGGTCCACCCCAGAAATCGAGCGGCCGGAGCCTTTGCCGGTTCCGTCCTCGGTCTCGGCAATGACGATCGCCGGGCGGCCGAACCGCTCCTTCAAACGGCCCGCGACGATCCCGATCACGCCCTGGTGCCATCCGGCACTCATGACCGTGATCACCGGATCGCCGGTGAGTTTGGCCGCCTGCTCCTCGGACTGCTCGCAGACCAGCATTTCGATCGCCCGGCGCTCCTCGTTCAAACGATCGAGCTCGGCGGCGATCTGCCGCGCTTCTTCGGTATCGGTGGAGGTGAGAAGACGCACTCCGAGGTCCGACTTGCCGACCCGCCCACCGGCGTTGATCCGTGGGCCGAGTGCAAAGCCGAGGTCGCGGCATGACGGGGATTTGGTGAGGCGCGATGCTTCGATCAGGGCCGCCATTCCGACATTCTGCCTTGCGGCCATGATCCTCAGCCCTTGGGTCACGAAGGCGCGATTCAGGCTCTTCAGCCGCGCCACATCGGCGACCGTTCCGAGGGCGACGAGATCCAGCAGGTCGAGAATCTTGGGCTCGGCAAGCGCTTCGAAAAAGCCGCGGGTGCGAAGCTCGCGGATCAATGCCACCCCCAGAAGGAAGGCCATTCCGACCGCGGCGAGGTGGCCATGCGCCGCGCCATCCACGCTTTCATCGAGCCGGTTGGGATTGATCAGCGCAAAGGCGACCGGAAGCAGGGTCGCGCACTGATGGTGATCGACGACGATCACGTCGAGCCCGGCGGCGCGCGCCTCCTCCAGCGCGTCGAAAGCCTGCGCCCCGCAATCCACGCACACCGCGACGCTTGCGCCTCGGCCTTTTAGCTCGACCAGAGCTTTTCCCGACGGGCCATAGCCCTCCATCAGCCGGTCGGGAATGTAGACCATCGGTTCGGCCCCGAGCTGCCGGAGCAGCAGGACCAGGAGGGCCGCACTGGTCGCACCATCGACGTCATAGTCGCCGAATATGGCAATGGTTTCAGCAGCCTGGATCGCGTCGGCTAGCCGCTTCGCGCCCTTATCCATATCGCGGAAGCAGGACGGGTCTGGCAGGAAGTCGCGGATCTTCGGGTCGCGATGGCGGGCAAGGTCATCGCGAGTCACTCCGCGGGCGAGCAACAGCTCGTCGACCAGCGCGTCCAGGCCAAGGCTGTCGTCGGGCGGGCGCCGCCAGCGCCACGGCTGTCCCGTCACCGACCGTTCGATGTTGAGCACCGCTGTCACGGGTTGCAAGGTATGGCTCGCGGATTCGCGGGTCTAGAGGCCGCGGTGCACGAGGTCGTGATATTCTGTGGATACGCGGCGGACCGTGCCGGTGCTGGCACGCATCACGATGCTTTCCGTCGTGACGCAGTTTCGGCCGCGGTGGACGCCCCGCAAGAGTGAACCGTCAGTCACGCCGGTCGCCGCGAAGATGCAGTCGCCCTTGGCCATGTCCTTCAGCGAATAGACCCGCTCGAGGTCGTCGATCCCCCAGCGGTGGGCACGGGCGACTTCGTCCTCGTTGCGGAACACAAGCCGGCCCTGCATCTGTCCGCCGACACAGCGCAGCGCGGCCGCTGCGAGCACGCCCTCCGGAGCTCCGCCAGTGCCGATGTAGACGTCGATTCCCGTCGCCGGGTCGGTTGTCGCGATGACCCCCGCGACATCGCCGTCGGGGATGAGCCGAATGCCGCAGCCGAGTTCGCGAAGCTGGCGAATAATTTCCTCGTGCCGGGGACGATCGAGGACGCAGGCGACGATCTCGCCAGGATCGGTCCCCTTGGCTTTCGCGATCGATCGGATGTTGTCGGCGGGCGGGCGCGTCAGGTCGATCGTGCCATCGGGATAGCCGGGACCGATCGCCAGCTTTTCCATGTAGGTGTCGGGAGCATTCAGCAGGCAGCCCTGCTCGGCGATGGCAAGGACCGCGAGCGCGTTCGGCCCCGCCTTGGCGGTGATGGTCGTTCCCTCGAGCGGGTCGAGCGCGATATCGATGCTGGGACCGCTACCCTGCGCGGAGCCGACCTTCTCCCCGATATAGAGCATCGGCGCTTCGTCGCGCTCTCCCTCGCCGATCACGACCGTCCCGTCGAGCGGCAGCTCGTTCAGAGCGGCGCGCATCGCTTCGACGGCCGCGGCGTCGGCGGCTTTTTCGTCGCCACGGCCGATGAGCTTGGAGGCGGAAATCGCCGCGGCTTCGGTCACTCGGACCATTTCGAGGACGAGGACCCGGTCGAGGACGGACGATGCTGCGGCGCGATTCATGCGCCCGCCGATAGGAGCGCTATTCGCCCTCGTCCACTCTGTGTTGCAGCAGTTCCGATCGAACGCGGACCGCTCGAGCCGCGATCGTCGTTTCGATAAGGAACACCGCAAAGCCGGTGCCGATTGTCAGCATCGACAGGCCGAACAGGACTGCGATCTCACTCCCGAAGTGCGTTCGGGTAAGGTTGGCCGCGAACAGCAGGACCACGACGAGGCAGGTCAACACGGCCGACGTCACGGACAAGCCGGTCGCCCAGTTGATCAGGGACATCCGTCGATCGAGGATTCGGAGGTCGCCGACCCAGCGGTCGTGCTCCGTGCCGCGGCTCGCGAGCAGCCTCGGCTCGATCTCGCGCGAACGGTCGACGATGCGCGACAGGCGCGACGCAAGAACGTTGAGGAAGGCCCCGATGCCGCTCAGCAGGAACACCGGCGCGAGCGCCAGGCGCACGGTCTCGGCGACGGTGTTGACGGAAAAGCTGGGCCCGCTCTCGAACATCGCCCCGCTATGCATCATGCGGGAAGCAGAACGCCAGACCTCAGTCTTCCCGGCCATTCGCCCGCTCGCAGCTCGCCACCTCGAGCAACAGCAGGCCGGTGACGACAAAGCTGGCCGCCAAGATCCAGGCGAAGCTTGCGACGAGACGCTCGGTCGGGCCGAAGAGGCCGACGATGATCGTCGCAATCTGGAGGCCGGCGACAAGCAGCACCGCGAGGAGGAAGTCCATACCCGCGGACAGCCCCATCCATGTCCTGACCGAACCCGAAAGGTGCGTGCTCGCATATGCGAGAATCAGGCTGCGGACGATCAGCCAGCCGATGATCGGGACGACTGTCGGAAAGAAGTGCGTTTCCGGATTGAGGATGAACAGCAGCCCGGCAAGGGCGGTCGCGCCGCCGGCGGCCATGGCATAGGCACGAACGTCGCGGCGGAGGGATCCGGCGACCGTTTCGATGAGGCCGGCGGCGAGCATCAGCGCGCCGATCAGGTCCGACGGAATCGTCTTGCCGACCGGCAGTAGCGCCGCGCAAATGCCGAGCCCGATGATCGCCAGTCCGGCGACCCGGATTCCGCGGGCGCGCACGCGTGCAGAAATGCCTGTTTCAGCCCCTGTCGCCATCATTG